>DATKYC010000338.1:0-2741 GCA_035528695.1 Acidobacteriota bacterium
AATCCCCATTCTAGAACTTGAAGGTGTTGACACCTATTACGGAAGTATTCGGGCGTTATATGATATCAATATCAAGATACATAATGGGGAACTGGTGTGCCTTTTAGGTGGAAATGCCTCGGGTAAGTCCACGACTCTAAAGACGATTCTTGGGGTATGCAAAACGAAAAAGGGAACCGTAAAACTCAATGGCGAGAGGATAGACGGAAAACCAACAAAATATATTATATCGAAGGGCATGGCCATTGTTCCTGAAAATAGAAGAATCTTCCCCAGATTGACGGTGCTCGAAAACATGGAAATGGGTGCCTACCTGAGGACGGATAAAGACCAGATCAACAGGGACATAGATAGGATGTTGGGGCTATTTCCTCTACTCAAAGAACGGCTCTACAAGCCAGGTGTCACCTTGAGCGGGGGTGAACAGCAGATGCTTGCCATGGCGCGGGCACTCCTTTCCAACCCCAAGATACTTCTGATGGATGAACCTTCGATGGGCCTTGCCCCCCTCTTTGTGGACCAACAATTTGAATTGATCCAGAAGGTTAACCAGAAGGGAACCACAGTCTTTGTGGTGGAACAGAATGCAAATATGGCTCTTTCCATTGCGGATCGAGGGTATGTCCTTCAAACGGGTTCCATCGTACTGGCTGATACTGCTCAGAACCTTCTCAATAATGAAATGATGCAGAAGGCCTATCTCGGGGGAGAGGGTTGAAAGGAGCATCAATACCAGTGCTTTTGATGCCCTGTGCGAATATCGATATAAAGGAATCTGAGCAATTCTTTTTCCCCATTATTTCTTTTGTCATTGTGAACCGGTTTGCATATCTAAGCGGAGGACTTAGCCGGGATTTCCATGGTCATCCCAGCCTTTAAGATTGTAATACTCCTTGACCATTTTTTCAATGGGAACCACGGTCCCTTTGGAGGCCCCCTCTTCGAGTGGCTCCTGAGTGAATCTCTTGGGCAAAGTGTCTTGACTCGCATCCACCCCGAGATCAATGTTTAGGCGGCGGTCTATCTCAATGATGCCTTTGAGGGCTTCATTGACTCGCTCTGTGGTAAATTTGATACCTGTGCCGGCGCGCAATAACCTGGAAGCAAACTCGAAATCGAGAATGTCCATGCTTAGGCCAATGTTTTTGCACATGGTTAGACAGTCGGTGAGGAGGGCCTGGCGTTCAGTGTATTCAACCAGAGCAGCCTTGCCGTTATCGGACAGTCGATCGGCAGCATCCCGGGTGCCAAAGCGCTTCTCGGACTCCTCATAGCGTTCGGTCAATTCAAAAAAAGGCTCCGCCCGGAGATGATCAGCCCCACGCGAGGCAATAGCGTAGGTAAGACCAAAGGCCTTCAGGCCCCGAGGGTCACCGCAGATCATATCCAACCCTTTGACATGGAAGGCATACTCGTCGGTGCCCTTGCCGAAACGCTTAGCCAAACTAGAGGTTCCTTCAGCAAAGGCGTCACCAATCCCTTCACGGTGCACGATCATGTGGACAATTTTTTCGATGGTTTCGCTATTTCCCCAGGTAAATTCGAGACCGTCGAAATCGTCTTTCGTCAGCAACCCTCTTTGGACACACTCCATGGCCCAACCAATGGTTTCCCCGGAACTGAGCGAATCCACACCCATCCGATTAAGGTAGGCAGTCATCTTGAGGGCGAATTTGAGATCTTCGTTGCCTATCCTGGAGCTATAGCTGCAAAGCGTCTCGAATTCTGGCCCCTCACACTCAACCTCATCAGTGATGTAATAACGGGAGCAATGAATGCTGCAGTTAAAGCAGCTTTTATTCTTGACCTTGAATTCTCGGGCCAGCTTTTCTCCGCTGACGCGGTCTACATATTCGGCGATACCCTTTTGGAAATGATTGGTTGGCAGGATGCCCAGTCGGTTAAGAGCGGTCATGAGCAGGGTGGATCCTAGGGCTTTTCGTTGCTCATACTCTGGATGTGCCAAGATCCTTTCATCAAGGTTACGGCACAGTTCCAGATAGCCCAACGGGTCAGCCACGGTCAGACGCTTAGTGCCACGCACGGCCACAGCCTTAAGCCGCTTGGAGCCAAATAGGCAGCCCATGCCCGTGCGACCGAACATTCGGGAATTGTTGCACGCCACGGTGGCATACTTTACCAGGTTTTCTCCAGCCGGTCCGATGGCTGCGACTTGGATAACATTGTCATTCAATTCCTTCCGAATAGCCATTGAGGTTTCCCAGATGTCCTGGCCCCAGAGATGAGTTGCGTCTCGAATCTCCACGTGGTCATCGGCGATCAGAAGATAACAGGGTTGCTCCGACTGGCCTGTGATAACGGCCTGATCATAGCCCGCCTGTTTAAGCTCAGGCCCAAAATGTCCCCCGGCCGCTGAATCTCCAAGGATCCCGGTCATGGGCGACTTACCGGAAATAGTCATATAAGCAGAGGAGGTCAGGAGCGTTCCTGTCAGGGGTCCCACGCCGATGAGAAGCAGGTTCTCCGGTGAGAGCGGATCAACATCCCTCTTCAATTCCTCATACAAGCGCCAGGAGTTGAGGCCTCGGCCCCCGATGACCTTGAGCATATGATGGGCATCCGTTTTCTCGCGGCGGATTTTGCCCGTGGTGAGGTCCACCCTAAGAATGTGGCCACCGTATCCGTGAAGCATTTATCCCCTCCTTGCTAAGGTCCACTCGTCTCTCAGTTCCTGAGAGGAAGACAAGGCAAAGCGGACTCGTTTTTCTTCGGTAGTAAAT
>DATKYC010000339.1:0-3814 GCA_035528695.1 Acidobacteriota bacterium
TATCTCTTCGAGCTGTTCTACCTGCCGGTAGATCTCGGCAGTGCCAATGCGGACCCCCCCAGGGTTCAGGGTGGCATCAGAGCGTCCATAAATGGTCACTCCTCCGCGATCATTGATCTCGATGAAATCCCCATGTCTCCACACATTGGGGTACACGTCAAAATAGGCGGCGTGGTATTTTTCGGTGTCCGGATCGTTCCAGAAATAGATGGGCATAGAAGGGGAGGGGGCCGTACACACTAGCTCGCCCTGCTGGTTGCGAATGGGTTTTCCGTTTTCATCAAAGGCCTCCACCTTCATGGCAAGGCCCCGGCACTGTAATTCCCCTGCATAGACAGGCCCCATCGGGTTTCCAAGGGCAAAACACCCATTTATGTCCGAGCCGCCGGAAATGGAAGCAAGCTGCACATCTTCCTTTATCTCCCTGTAGACATACTCAAAGCCTTCAACAGAAAGCGGGGAACCGGTAGAGGTAATCGCTTTTAGGGGACTGAGATCATAGTCCTTTCCAGGTCTCACTCCGGCCCCCATGAGTGCGGAGATGTAGCCCGCACTCGTGCCAAAGATACCGATCTTGTCATCTTGTGCCATCTGCCAGAATGCGCCCGGATCAGGATGGAAGGGATTGCCATCAAACAGGACCAGCGTTGAACCCACCGCCAGTGAGCTCACCAACCAGTTCCACATCATCCAGCCGCAGGTGGTAAAATAAAAAATGGTGTCTTCGCGTTTTAGATCCGTGTGGAGCGTTAGTTCTTTTAGATGGTGTAACAGTATCCCTCCCGCACTCTGTACCATGCACTTGGGAAGTCCCGTGGTGCCAGAGGTATACATTATGTAGAGGGGGTGATCAAAGGGGAGCTGCTCAAAGTCTATGCCCAGGTTTTGGTCAGGAGATCTGAAGTCCCTGTAAGACAGGGCATTGGGTAACCCACTGATATCCGGCTCCTCCTGGGTATAAGAAACCACAACCACCTTTTCAATTGAAGGGATCTCTTTTAGTACTTGTGAGACACGATCAAGAGAGTCCAGGTCCTTTCCCTTGAAAAAATAGCCATTGGCCGTAAAGAGCACCTTGGGCTTTATCTGACCAAAGCGGTCCAGCACACCCTTGATCCCAAAATCAGGGGAGCAGGAAGACCAGATAGCGCCCATGCTAGTGGCAGCTAACATGGCAATGACGGTCTCCGGCATGTTCGGCATAAACCCTGCCACGCGGTCTCCATTTTGCACACCCGCCTCTTTGAGAGACTTGGCAACACGGGCCACCTCATCGTAGAGCTCAGCATAGGTCACTTCACGCCTTACCTGGTCCTCCCCCCTGAAGATAAGGGCTATACGGTCATCAGTATAACTCAACAAATTCTGGGCAAAATTCAGCCTCGCACCCTCAAACCACTTGGCACCAGGCATCTTGGTGACGTCATCAATGACCCGGTCGTAGGGCTTTGAGAACTTGATTTGGGCAAACTCCCAAAAGGAGGCCCAGAAATCAGAGATGTTATCAATAGACCACTGGTAAAGTGCTTCATATTCAGCAAAATCTTGGTGGTGCTTTTCATTAATGAAATTCATGAATCGATATATATTGCTGTTCTTGATCTTCTCCTCCGAGGGTTTCCATAACAGTTTGGCCATTTTTACCTCCCTTGACGTATTAATTATCCTTTATGCGAAAGTTTCATCAGTAGCCTGGGCACATTAGCACCCTGAGTGGCATCTAATTTCACAGGGCCCGATCTCATGAGACTCTTATAATAGATGAGGCACACTCACACCACACCTATTTTACTCAACTCTTTGAGCCTCTCTCTTCCTAGGCCCAGGTACTTTCGGTAGACAATCTCATTGTCAGCCCCTATTGGTCGGCAGACCCACTTTACTCTCCCCGGCGTTCGCGACATTGCCTTAAGGGAAGAATTCTGCACACACACCTCTCCATAGTATGGGTCATTCAAGGTAACAAAGGTCTTCCTTTCCTTCCAATGATCCCTCTGGAGGACATCTCTCGGGTTCTCAAGTCTTCCAATGACCACCACGCCCTTTCTGTCGGGCCTCCTGTTATATTCTGTAGTCATTTCAAGTAATTCGTCCGAGGTGTATTCTACGGTGAATTTTTCTATTTCATGCTGGATGGCTGGCTGGTTTTCAGGAATCAGCCGCTCTTTGGCAGTCGCAAATCTTTCTGCTAAATCCGGCCGATCCATGATCTCGCAGAGCCCTGCCCAGCTGGAATCTGCGTAGGCCCCAATAAAGGTATACCCATCTTTACATTTTTCATAGGTATAGGGGAACACCGCATAGTCATAATTTCCCGCCCTGGGCATCTGTTTCCCTGCCATGTGGAAATACTGCATGACATAGTTGGACATGGCCATTAACCCTTCCGGGGGCGAACTGTCAATAAACTGCCCCTTTCCTGTCTTTCTCTTATAGAACATAGCCGCATTAATGCCAAACGCAGCCCATGCGCCGCCCGCGTACCATCCCATCCAGTTTCCGTGTCTGAGTGGTCTTTTATAGGTCTCGGGGACCTCGGGGTCGAGATCTGACTCACCGGTCACGGACATAATCACCCCTCGTGCCTGGCCGATGATATCATAATCAGGCTGGTTTCCGTGCGTTTCAGAGTCAGCACCAAAGTGGCCATAGCTATTGATACTACAGTAGATCAAACCCGGGTTGCACTCGCTCAATTGCCGGTAACCCAAACCCAGGGCATCCAGGTGGCCCGGCTTAAAGGTTTCTACGAGCACGTCCCCCTGCCTGGCGAGGCCTTTGAACAGTTCTTTGCCCTCTTCTTTGGTGATATCAAGGGTTATGTGGAACTTATTCCTCGCTTCTGTGATATAGGGCAGACCAGAATCCTTGATCATTATGCCATAGGGGGTCATCTTCCTTGCGAGATCCCCTTCAGGGGGTTCTATGCGAATTACCTCTGCCCCCATCTCTGCCAAGATCGAGGAGGCGAAAAGACCGGCATAGCTTCCGTAGCTCGCATCCAGTACGACTATGTCATCAAGGGCTTCGGGTTTGTGTGAGATACGATCTGGATGGGTCTCCTGATAGGCCCATTTGGCATACTCCTCATTGACAGTGAAGCCGACGATTTTTTTTTCATCCATCAACCTGGCCCGTCCTCGCCTTCGGCTCCCTCATGCCTCGCGTGCCATCCCAACCAGGTGGGGGGCCCTGCGATGGTACTTCCGGGTCCCACCTAAAGATAACGCCCTCTCGTTCAAACGCATTTATCCGTTCCAAGGACAAACCCAGTACTTTCGTGAACACATAAGCATTGTCAAATCCCAGCGGGCGGCAACTCCACCTCAACCGGCTGGGTGTTTCACTGAGTCTTGGTGGATAACAATGTTGGACCATGTGCCCGTACAGCGCATCTTCGTATTCCTGAATGGTGCCTCTCTCCCTATAATGTCTCATGTGGTAGGCATCTTTGGCTTCCAGTACTCGCGATGCAGCGAAGCCGAGAGTGTCCGCAAGCGCTATTACTTCTTCGACCTTTTTCGTGTGAGTCCATTCAGAGATGGCCTTAAGCAATTCCCTCGCGTTTTTGTCCTTCAGGCGTTCAAGGGGATCGGCATATTGTTCATACAGGTCAGGCCGGTTCATTGCCTTGCACAACCCGCAAAATGCCTCTTCACCAAAGGCGGCGAGCGCGACCCACCCATCCGCACAGTCAAACAGGTCAGATGGGCAGATGGCGAGGTCTCTGTTCCCTGATCGCGTTCTGTCTTGCCCTGTCCTGGAGGTATAAAGCCAGGTCCAGTCGAGCCAGCGTATCACGTTTTCAACCTGC
>DATKYC010000340.1:0-3346 GCA_035528695.1 Acidobacteriota bacterium
CCTCAAAAATGCTGAGTTGTGAAGTACCACTTCCAGATTACGGTTGGTCACCATTACGCCATTTGCAATGCAGTTGATAATGGTCTTCAGCCGACTTTTTTCCAAATATAGATCGTAGAGGTTCCTTAATTTCTCCTCTTCGTATATGTGTGACAGCTGCTCTAACCTTCTTTTCTCGGCAGCCCTATTGACCGTTAGCAGGAACTGATCGATCTGAAATGGTTTTGTGATGAAATCGTAGGCCCCCTTCTTCATACACTGTACAGCGGTATCGACAGTCCCGTGGCCGGTAATAATGATTACAGGTATATCAGGGTAGTTTCCATGTGTTTTATCAAGGACCTCTTCTCCGTTCATGACGGGCATCTTTAGATCAAGCAGGATGACATCGACTGATTCCCGGCTGAGAAGATCCAGTGCCACTTGACCATTTTCAGCGGTTAACGCCTCGTATCCCTTACTATTTAAGACCCTGAGACATCCATCTCTTACCACCCTCTCGTCATCAACCACCAGAATTCTCATCTTCTCATTCATTCGTCCAATCCAATAAAAAGAGGTTCGCTGATATGTTCCTCCACGATTCCCAAAGGGAGCATTATGATAAACGTCGTGCCGCCTTCGGGAGGGCACTCTACTGTAATGTTGCCGCCATGCAGTTTTATGATATTTTGAGAGAAGCTTAAGCCTATGCCTGTGCCTTTCCCGACTGGCTTGGTAGTGAAAAATATGTCGAAGATCTTGTCTCGGAGAGGTTCAGGTATCCCTGGGCCACTATCAGAAACCTCAATGCGGAACTCGTTTTTCTCAGGGCTGTACCTGGCCTTAATATCCAGCTTGCCTTTCCCTTCCATCGCATCGGCAGCGTTAAGGAAAAGGTTGGCAAAAACTTGCTGGAGTTGGTCGGTATCGCCTACCATGTCTGGTAGGTCAGGTGCTATATCCAAATTAACTTTTATATCATAAAACAGGGCCTTATTGATGAGGAGGTTTAGTGTCTTTTTAACCGTTTCTCCAAGGTTGAAGGTGGACACCTTGCCTACGGACTGTCGGCTGAATTCGAGTAATTCAGCCACAATCTTCTTGCACCGCAGGGTCTGATTTATGGCCTCTTGGATATCTGCCAGATGCTGTGAATTATCCTTCAGCTCTTCTTTGAGGAGCTCTGCATAGAGAAGAACGCCCGAGAGGGGATTGTTGAGTTCATGGGCAACCCCGGCGGCCATTTTGCCAACAAGTGCTATCTTCTCTGATTGGACCAGTTGGAGACGCGCCTCTTCCAGGTCTTTGCGCATCTCAAGTATCTCCCTCATATCAGTGAATACTCCAACGTTGCCTGTCTCCTTTCCATCGATGATGATAATGGAGGCTGAGAGTGTGACAGGGATCCGTTCACCATCCTTTGTCTTAATAGTTATGCTAATAGGATTCAATTTACCAGGAGGCCCGTACTGGTCACTGCGCATTTTCCGCATACTTTCTCTGGCAACTTCCATGTCATAGAACGCGCTCAAGTGCCCTTTCTCCATGATTTCTTCCGGGGGATATCCGGTCAACCGCTGCATTCCCTCATTGAATAGAAGTATATAGCCCTTTCTGTCAACCACTACGATACCATCTACAGCGCTCTGGATGACATGCTGGAGGAAGACATTGGATTTTTCGACCTCCCGCTCAAGTTGTATACGATCGGTCACATCCCTAGCGCCCTCAAGTATCTGAACGATTTTTCCCTTCTCATCAAGAATCGGTACTATGCGAATTGCATCAAAGCGTGTGTTTCCCTTTTCATCCTGATATTCTCTAATGGTACTGAACAGGCCCTTTTCTTTAATCTCTTCCGGTCGATCCACCAAGAAACAGATTTTCCCATCATCTGTACAGGGTTCATCAATGTCATATCTCACCTTATAACAGGGCCTCCCCAGGACTTCCTCAGGGGTGAGGTCAAAATCCCTGTAAAAGGTCTGATTGACCGTATCAATGGTCATATCCATGTTCACCACCATGATACGATAAGGGAGGGAGTCCAGTATCACCTGTATATGCTTCTTGCTCTTTTCCTGGTCTTCTAGGCGCGCTTTTTCAAGCTCGCTCTTCTCCATCTCTATCTGGACAAGATCCCAAAGAAGCCGCGAACCTATGTGATCTATCAGGGAGATCTCAGGTGGTTTTGTTTGTAAAATCTGATCTCTTACCTCTCTTGAACCTGTTATCTCAATGATGAGATTCAGGCCCTTCAAATCAAAGAGGTCTTGATAATTGGTCGTAATGAAAAGATTGAGTTTTTCTGCGTAAAGGAAACCTGGGGCCTCGGGGTTAACATCTGCGACACCCAGGATTTTCATGTTAAGCCTCGAGAGGCGATCCTCATCCAGAATTTTAAGGAGCTCCTCACATCCCTTTCCACCACCGACAATAGCAGCATTCAGGCTTATTCCGGGCAATTTTACCTGGACTTTTTGTGCCGATCCATTGGTTTTCACAGGTTCCAACATGATATCCTTACTTGTCGTCATGATGATAATCGCCGTGTCGTACAGAGAGAAAAAAACTCACTCAAAAAAATCTCTCCCTTTGAGACGAATGGATACCTTTTTTTCCAGGTCCCTAATAATACTTCTTAGGGCTGGACTTTCATTGACTGGACCAGAATTATTCCATCCCTTACGCAGTGCCTCCTCCTTTTTCTTTCTGAAGTCCTGGAGGGTTGGGGCCATTGGCTCCCAAAGAATTAACTTCTGCAACACGTGTCGTTCTGAGGCAGTAAGATCTGTATCTGTGTTGAACGATTCTCCCTGAGCAGTGGAAATAATCATGGTATATCAGCAAGAGGCAGGCAAGTGTCATCAATTAGCATGGGAATAGGCGCGTATTATTGAGGCGCACCAAGGGATTCAACCCATATGAAAATGCCCAGCGAGCGAATCCGAACAGTAGAAAAACCCTTACATACGCTTAGACCTTTGGTCTCGGAAGCACTTTCGCCCTTTCGGCAATCTCCGGGACCCTTTGCTCCCATTCGATTGCCATGAGGTGAACGCCGGCAATCCCCTTCATCCCTTTGAATTCCTCAATCTGTTCTATGGCAAATTTTATGCCCTCCTCAGCAACTTGCCCTTTTCCTGCTCCCCTTAATCTCTGGATCAAAGATTCTGGAACATCCATCCCCGGGACCATTTTAGCCATGTACTGGGCCATACCAACACTCTTCATCGGAGTCACCCCGGCTAGGATAAAACATCTTTCGTGCAGACCCATATCAACAGCGATTTTCATGAATTCCCTAAATTTATCCATATTATAAATGCATTGAGTCTGGACGAAATCTGCACCCGCATTGATC
>DATKYC010000341.1:0-4548 GCA_035528695.1 Acidobacteriota bacterium
TTGCCAGCGAGATATTCAGAGATGATAAAGTTGTCCTGGCCACTCTTGGCCCACTTAAAGAAGAAGATCTTGATAGGGGTAACCTTCAGTTTAGTTAGCTCCACAGATAAGCCTCCTTTGCTGTGTGCACTTCAAAGGGCCCTTCCCATTTCCTTACTCGTTCCTTACCCGCCACAGGAATTTCTCACGTGTGAAGTGAGAACTTAAAATCTTTTTTCTTTGTTAGAGTTATCCTTTTCTGGTTGTTGAGTTTGGATAAAATAGCTGTAAAAATTATGCGTTTTAAGGATAGCGATGATTTACCCTTGCCTACCTATGAGTCTAGAGGCTCTTCTGGTATGGATATCAGGGCCTCTGTCAAAGATCCTATCCTCCTTCAACCGGGTGAGATAAGATTTGTCCGGACAGGTCTAGCTGTCTCAATCCCACGCGGATATGAAGCACAGATCCGGCCGCGAAGCGGTTTGGCGCTCCATCACGGTATTGGTATAGTGAATTCACCTGGAACTGTTGATTCCGATTACAGGGGTGAGATAGGCATTATTCTAGTCAACTGGGGGACTAAGCCCTTCACAATCAGCAGGGGAGATCGTATAGCCCAAATGATTATCTGCAAAGTTTACCACGGAGAGCTCGTAGAAGTAGATAACCTCGATAACACGACCAGGGGTAATGGAGGTTTCGGGCATACTGGGATTAGCTGAAGTGCTACCATCAAGGCATCGGATTTCCCTGACAAAAAATGGTCGAATTCTTTTTCTACTGGCCGCAGATTGCAAGTATCGGTATGAAATTATTTGTCTTGGCATCGGGTAGTAGTGGAAATGCGTTTTATCTTGAAACAGATAGGGTGAGAGTTCTTGTAGATGCCGGGCTGAGCTGCCGCGAAATTGAACGGCGTCTCGAGCAGGTGGGGATTCATCCTGAAAGTCTGGACGCGCTCATTATCACCCACGAGCACTCTGATCACATCAAAGGGGCTGGGCCGTTGGCTCGGCGCTTTGACCTGTCCGTTTATACTAATCAGAAAACACTTCAAAGAGGACTTGGAACAATAGGTATCCTGCCCAGGGCGGTAATTGTTGATACTGGGCAAACTCTAACGATTGATGATCTTAGTGTGGAGACCTTCACTAAATGCCATGATGCTGCCGACCCTTTTGGGCTTGTTCTTTCTTGTAATGGAGTAAAAGTTGGCCTTGTAACTGATCTCGGACGAAGCACAAGGTTGGTGGAAGATCACCTAAAACAATGCCAGGCACTGATCATGGAGTTCAATTATGATCTGGCGATGTTAGAAGAAGGCCCATACCCACTGGATCTAAAGAGAAGAATAAAAGGGGCCGACGGGCATCTTTCTAATCAACAAGCTGGCGATTTGCTCCGTGTCGTTTCCCATGAAGGCCTGAAATTTGTGATTCTTGCCCACCTTAGTGAAACCAACAACCATCCGATTAAGGCCCATCAGGAAGCGGCGAGTGTCCTGAGTGAATGCGGACTTCCGGGGACGCGGGTATTGGTCGCTAGACCGCATGAACCAGGGCCAATGATTGAACTGGAAGTCAAAGTTTGAAAGTAATACGGGGTTTTACCACAGAGATACCTCTTTTGAGCGAGTTTCTCTAATGGTCAGAAATCAGAATAATAAGGGGGACCGGAAAAAGAGGGAGTATCTGTGTACCTGTTGCGGCAAGAAACAGCCTTTTTGCTGGATATGCCCCTGCGGTTTTCAAATATGCAACGCGTGCATGGAAGAAAATTTGTGGGGTCTCACCTGCAGCGGAGTTTGCTGGCAGTGCCCCGAGTGTGGCGCCCAGAGGCCGTTTTAAATGAAAAGGGTATAGGGGTGGGTCATGAGGCCTTTTCTTCGGTTCCGAGGTTCCCGCCCTGGTCTTTTCTACGACTTATCTACGGGGGGAGTCCTGCCCCCTCCGCATTCCCGACTTCGTCGGGCTGCGGTTTCCCCCGCTGCTAAGTCGTGAAAAGCACGGCGGTCTCCCACCAGTCACCTTAGAAAAAACCTCATGCCCCTTCAACCCACCGGAGTTGGAGTGGCATAACGCGATGGGCATTAACAAACAGGTAATGCTCCTACAAGCGCTTTAGTATTTGAGGAACGTTATTCTGTTAGAGGTCATAAGAGTGAAAAGAAAATGTATATGGATTGCTGTTCTGATCCTTATGCTGTCTGCTACAGCCGTAAGGGGTGAAACCGTGACCCTCGTTTATCAGAATGACTTGCACGGATGGCTATTCCCCTCATCAACCCGTACGGGAATCGACCGAACCCTCCTAGTCCTCACCCAGCTATTTGAGAAAGAGCAAAGCGCCTTCTATGCCGTTTCGGGCGATCTATTTAGTGGGCCCCTGCTTCCAGAAAATATGAAAAGCGTTTCAGAATTGGCTATTTGGAATCGTTTCTCGGAAGAACTTGGAGCCCTAGGCCTTGGGAATAGGGTACTTATTTCGGCGGGCAACCATGAGTTCGATTATGGGTTGCCCGCTCGTGATGCCTTTTCCTCGGGTCTCCTCTGCGCTAATCTGGTAACCGAGGACAACCGTAGTTATTATGTCCCGTATAGGATTGTGAACACAAAAGAGGGGCTAAAAGTTGGTTTTATAGGGCTATTGATGGAAGACAACTCCCGTGTTCTAAACGTAATTGCCAAGAAAAGGCTAAACATGGTCTCCATGTTGACCAGTGTGGAAAAGGCGCTGGCTGAGATGGGGAGCTTGGACCTGACGGTGCTCATGGTTCACGACCACGTATATGATATTATAAGGTTGGCAGATAGCTTGTCCACTGAATTGGGCGTGGATATTATTCTTTCAGGGCACAACCACGAGGTTTTTGATCAACCTCTAATTCAAAATGGGATCTATATTTTTCAGGCTGGGGCCATGAATAATTGCTACGGCCAGGTTGACCTGGTTGTGGACAAGGGCAGGGTCGTGTCCTTAAAAAATAAGATTGTCTATTTGAAGCCTAGCCCATTAGAACATATTATGCTGCGGGTTAAAGAAAAGGTTGATGAGCTGGATGGAAAGACCGTAGCAATTCTAAAACAATCTCTCTTGGGGACCTTTTTGCGTGGTCAGGAGAACAGCTTGGGGGACTTTGTGACAGATGCCTTTAGATGGGCTACCGGGAAAGACGTGGCCATGACAAATAGCGCATCCCTGAGGATAGACTTTCCAGTGTACCCGGGCGAAGTTTTTGAGTTGAAGGAAGGGCATTTCAAGACCATGGCTCCATTTCAAAATCATTTGGTGACAGGAAAACTCACGGGCGCACAGATTATTCAAATTCTCGAGGGTGACGCTGTTATGTTCCAGAACCAGGTGTCAGGTCTTACCTACAAAATAGACCGTCGCCAACCACCCGGAAAAAGGGTGGTTGAGGCAAAGATCGGAGGGGCGCCCATTCGTATGAGTCGGATTTATACCCTAACGCACAATTCCTATTGCACTCGCGATGAAAACATGGAAAGGCACCTTCATTTGAAGCCTGGCTCCGTCAAGTGGAAGCCCACGACCTTGGTGGATAGTGAGGTCCTTTATAACTATGCACGGCATTTGAAAGTCATCGAATATCCGAGCAGGGGCGAAGGCAGGATCGTAACTGTGCCATGACAATTGCTGTCAGTAAGACACAACATCGGGTTGTTGAGGACCCCGATCTCAATGTTGTCCTTTATCAGCCTGAGATACCGGCTAATACGGGAAACATAGCCCGCCTCTGCGGGGCAGCCAGGATGCGATTGCACCTGATCCATCCCCTAGGATTCAAGATTGATGACAAACATCTCAAGAGGGCGGGACTGGACTACTGGGAGGAGGTCGACATTCGGCACCATAGCAATTTCGAAGCCTTCCTGGAAGCCAGAAATGAAAAGGGAAATATGCTTGCCTTCAGCCGACACGCATCTGAACTTTATGTAAGGGCTAAAATAAACCACGGGGATTATCTGATTTTCGGCCCTGAGACCCGGGGACTGCCACTCTACATTAGAGAGGCCTATCCATGCTATGCCGTACCCATCTGGGGACGAATCCGCAGCCTAAATCTCTCTACCACCGCAGGTATTGTCAGTTATCACTATCTTCATCAAATAAAGAGGTTTTGACTAAGCCAGAAATTATGTTAGCTGTGTGTTGCGAAGGGATTGCGGAAATCGTGGGATAAAAGGGATAGGAGGTCGAGGACTCTTGTGGCCGCTTCGGGGCTCATAGTCCCCATACCACAAGCTGGCGTGAGGATAGACCTTTCAGCGAGCATTTCAGGACCTATGCCCCATTGATAGATGCGTCTAAAGCCCTCATCAAGCTTCGTTGAAAGGCTCTCTACCGATTCTTTACCTGTGAAACTTGCTGTGGGGATGATCCCCCAAGCCACTATCCCTCCTTGCTTGATAAACAGGACAATATCATCTCTATAAAGCAATAGATAGTCCATATAGTCAAACGCATCAAAACTAATGATGTCAGGGCCTGCCTCCATGATCATTGACCAGTCTGTATTCCCGCAGCAGTGAATTCCTATCAAGG
>DATKYC010000342.1:0-2168 GCA_035528695.1 Acidobacteriota bacterium
GGCCGATTACGGATGGGAATGCGCTGATATTTGAACTTAGGATAACCTAGCATCATCGCACCAAAAGCGAAGTGATCTGAGGGCAGGCCCAGGGCCTCGAACAAAGGCGGATATGCATTTACCGCTTTAAAAAAATAGCCACCCCAACAAGCTCCCAGGCCGATGCTCGTCGCGTACAAATCAAGGAGGCCGAGGGCCAACGTACAATCCTCCGAGCCGAAGCCCCAGTTCTTGTCGGCATGCGCCACTATGACATGAGGAGCACTCCGACAAATGCGGTCGTAGCCTTCATCCCAAGACGCCACAGCCCGAGTATACCCAGCTGCTTCCGCTGCTTTTGGATTCTTTAGTATGATCGTGCGCATCCACTCGATAACCATGCCGGCCAATCGTCGAACCTCCGAAGGTGTCTCCACCACCACCCAATGCCAGGGTTGTTGGTTTTTGGCGGAAGCGGCGGAACATCCTATTTCCAGGAGCTTTTCCAAAATATTGCGTGGCACCGTCTGTTCTTTGAAAGTTCGGATTGAGCGTCGTCCACACAAGAACTGTTCAGCCTGTTCAGGTGTCACCCATAATTCTTCCATGATAGGCTTACAGTCTTCGGGAGTCAGCCAATCGAGACTCAGCGCCCCCGTGGGGCAGACCGTTACACAGTGGCCGCACTTCAAGCATAGCTCCTTAAAGTCAGGTGTTGGAGTTGGATATTCCTCCTTAGATTCCATGCTGATGATACGCGCGGGGCATTCGGCCACACAAAGACCATCCTGATTACACTTTTCCTGATTGACGGTAATAAAACTCAATGTTCTTCCCCCTTTCCAGCCCTATTGAAATCTCATAATCCGAGGTCCCCCATTCTATTCTTCATTCCACCAGAACCGTCTGGGCACCCGCACAGCCACAACATCTCCGACGGCACACTTTTCTCCTTTGGCAAAAAGGGAACACGTCAAAATCGTCTTTTTCCCTATACTTTCCTTAACCCGCGCCCGCAGAACAACAGCCTCATCTAGTGACGTTGGGCGGAGATACTTGACATTGAGGGATGCAGTGGCGTACCAGATGAGTGGTTCCGTATTGATCTCTCGACCCTCTTCTCTGTAAGCCGCCGCAATTGCAGTCCATCCACAGTGGCAGTCTATTACGGTGGCTATAATCCCCCCATTCAAAATGTGGCCCGGCCCAGCGCTGTGATAGGCCTGAGGTTGCCATGTGCATACTGCTTCATCGCCGGACCAGTAACTCTTTATTTGCAGTCCGTTATGGTTGCCGCTACCACAGCCCCAGCAGTGATTTCCGCTTACCTCATCCTGAAACGCTCGTTGAGTCATGGACCTTCCTCATACTGTATATCCTGTAACCGTGATAGCCCACCAAGAATTCTGGCAACATTTTCACGAGAAATTCCAGCTTCAGGATTTCCATAATTTAATAGTGACATCAGCGGCCAATGCCAGCCCTGCCTCCACCTCAACGGCCTTAATAATCCCGACCGGCACCGGGCAGGCGGGATGGGCGCAGTACTTGGCTGCCAATTGTAGCGTAAGAGGCCCCGGTCCCCTGAAGGTAATCTCCCGCATGGGAGAGACCTGGGTCAATTCTGTTGCCAGACGCTGGATCGCTTCACAATCGCTGTTAATTGAAACAACGCAGTGAGAGCCATCATTACGGGCATCGACAGCAGTAGTGAAGCCGCATATGCCAGAGTAAATTTCTGCCCTTGCCAATCGTCCCTCCTTATCCCAGATAGGGGTAAGCGGTATTTAGCAGGTATTATCGTGATATTAAATAGTTAGCTTGGTCCGACCGAAAGTGAGAAAACGTCCTTATGGAGCTAACTGAACTCCGGTCTCCCCGGCGCGTAAGGGTTCTCCTCCCTTGAATTAAAGAGTGCCCAACTTCTTTTAGGCAACTAGTCACGCTAGTCAGCAATGTCCCCTAATGGTTGTGCTTCTATCCAACGGACAATGTCCGATGATAAATGCTCCTCTACCAGAATCCTCCATCCTGCCCTCCGGATGTTTTCCATGGTCCTCCGGTTGATGTTCGCCCCCATCATCTTCACCACCATAGGATTGATCAGGTCAAAGAAAAGTCCAAGGGCAGGGTTTCCAGGTCGCATGTGCTCGAGAAGGAGAAGCCTTCCATCTGCCTTGCATACCCTT
>DATKYC010000343.1:0-2833 GCA_035528695.1 Acidobacteriota bacterium
GTCATTTCAAGAAGTTACGCAATGGGGGACCCCCTGGCCCCGAGCTAATGCGAGGGGAACAGGGAGGGGGGGAGGCATCACCCGTTGGGTCACTTCATGAAATGACCAGGCCGTGAGACTTGGAACGGAGGAAATGGAACCATGAACCGACGAACGCGGGTTGCTATTTTCAAAGACCTAAATTAATACAGGGGGTGTAATTTTTAGATATGCGTCGTCGTATTGCGACGCGATATGTTTCGAGTGTAATCAACGATCCAATGGAAAGTAATCATACTCAGCTGATTGATAAGTACGACCGCCGACTCAACTACCTGCGCATCTCGCTTACCGATCGATGCAACCTCCGGTGTCTGTACTGCGTGCCACGTGAGGGGATTCCCAAATTGAGGCACGAGGATATTCTTACCTATGAGGAAATACTTCGTCTGGCAAGAATCGCCGTAAACCACGGGGTAGACAAGATCCGCCTGACAGGCGGGGAACCGCTGCTGCGCAAAGGCCTATATGAGTTTATACCCAAGCTCATGGCTCTCCCGGGGCTTAGAGACATCTCTTTGACCACTAACGGAGTCTATCTCAGAGAAAGCCTGGAGAAGATCAAATCCTCGGGAATAAAGAGAATCAACGTCAGCCTGGATACCTTGCGCCGGGAAAGGTATGAGAGGATAACCGGATACGACGGCTTTGATGAGGTCTGGGAAGGTATTGAGCTAGCGAGAAGGCTGAATTTTCATCCCATCAAAATCAACGCCGTGGTCATAAGAGGGTTGAACGATGACGAGTTGGTTGATTTTGCCGAGTTGTCGCAGCATAACCCATACCATATCAGATTCATCGAATACATGCCCATCGGCCTCGCAAAGCAGGATGGCGACCTTCACCATGTGCCCAGTTCTGATATCAAGGAACAACTCAGCAGAATAGGGAACCTGGTCCCCATTCCCAACAGCGCTCATGATGGCCCTGCAGAGCGCTTCAAGTTTGAGGGAGCCTTAGGCGAGATAGGCTTTATTAGTCCCATCTCCCACCATTTTTGCCACATGTGCAATCGTCTTCGCCTTACGGCAAGCGGTGGCCTGAGACCCTGCCTCCTCTCCAATCTCGAGGAAGACCTGAAGACTCCCTTGCGCACAGGTGCCTCGGATAGCGAACTCGCCCGGATTTTTATCGATGTCAGCCGGAACAAGCTTCACGGGCACCGCTTACCTCATGACACTTCAGTTCCCTTTCCGGGACACATGTCCTCCATTGGCGGATAATTCCTGACTCTTCACGCCCCCGCAAACCTTACCCTGACACTCTTAACAGATGAGCTGCATTCAGACCCATAATCTGCTCTATTGAGTGGGCAGAGAGCCCGGATGATGCCATCTCCCTTATGTAGCGATGTGGTTGCAAAAGGGGATAGTCTGTACCAAAAAGGACCTTCTCAAAACCAATTATCTCGCCGGCTACCCTGTAGATGTCAGGGACGTAGAGATAAGGGGAGGCGGCCGTATCAAACCATACGTTCTTTAAGAGCTCCCGGATCTCTTTTTTCATAAGTGCATAGAAGAAGAGCCCACCCCCCCAATGTGCTAGGACGATCCTGTTTAAAGGATATGCCTTCAAAAAACGCTCGATCTGGCGAAGGGTAATGGGGGTCTTTCCCGCATAGATGTGACCCACCGGTTCATTAGTGTGGAGGAGTAGTGGCACTTCGAACCGGGCGCATAGGGCCATGACATCCTCCAGGCCTTCCGTCACTCTGGAAGACAGGCCGTGGCCATAAACTGCCAGTTCCCCCACGCCCGAGAGCCCGGATCGGAGGCACCTTTCCACCTCCCTTGCCCCCCCTGGCGACAACGGGGAAAAAGAGCAAAAGCCGGTGAACCGGTCAGGGTACCTCTGGACCGACTCGATAACGTAGTCATTGTGCCTGCGGTAGTGCTCCTCATTTTCCCAGGGAAACCCGAATATCACAGACCTGTGAACCCCCTCTTCATCCATGTTTCTGAGGAGTTCCCTGGTTCCCGCGACTCTTGCCTGAGAAGAGCGATAGATGGATTCGAAGGCACGTTCATCTTTGAAGAAGTCAGATCTGTTGTCTCGGAAAAAAGAGGGGAAAACATGCGTGTGAAAATCGATAATCATTCGAGAACCCGCTTCAAGGATTTCTCAAGGGCACCAGGTCTAAAACCTATGATCTTGTCAATTATTTTCATCTTGCGGTCTATTACAAACGCTGCAGGTATAGCGGGGGGTTCCTGCCCGAAATAATCATCCATCACCTTTTGATTAAAGCGCAAAATCGTGTAGTTAATCTTGGATTTTTTCTTGAATGCGCGAAGTTCTTCGTCTGTTGTCATCTGCAGGTCATCCATAGAGATCCCGAGGATGACCAAGCCCTTGTCCCTGTATTTTTCCTGGAGCTTGACCAGTTCAGGAATAGCCGCTACGCAAGGACCACACCAGATCGCCCAGAAGTCCAGCACAACCACCCGGCCCCGGTATTCTTCCAGCGATGTCATACGGCCCTTCAGGTCAGGGAGGGAGAAATCAGGGGCTGACTGGCCCGCACCGACCTGGGCCTGGCACCCCAAACTGAGGAGAAAGATGGCCAATAAGTGTAAAATTACAATTAGTTTGTTACCGGGACGCATAAATATCTTCTAGCGAAGATCCACCTCACTGGGAATGACTAAGGATGAAGCGCAACGCTGCAGATGGGCTTTTTACGAAGCCGTCAAAAAGGGTTTCTATTTCTATCGTATCTACCTATAATAAGGCAAGAACTTTAAGGGCCTCACAATGCAAGCACACTCTTCCAGGGTTTTCATAATAGTTTCTT
>DATKYC010000344.1:0-6325 GCA_035528695.1 Acidobacteriota bacterium
GTACCAATGTCTGTCGCCGACTGTGCGCGCAAGGGAGTAAAGGGGGTTGTCATCTCTTCAGAAGGATTCGCCGAGACCGGGGCTGAGGGTAGACAGTACCAGGAGGAGGTAAGCGCCATCCTTCGATCAACCGGTATGAGAGGTTTTGGTCCCAATACCATGGGTCTCGTGAACACTGCCACAGGATTGACAACTTCTTATTTTTCAAACCAGCGCATGCTCAGACCCGGCGGGATAGGATTGGCGGCTCAATCCGGTATTTTCATTGGTGCACTCCTGCGATACCTGACCTCTATTGAGGGAGTCTTCCTCTCAAAGGGTTTAGGCCTGGGCAATAAGGTTGATGTGGATGAATCAGATGCCTTGGCCTACTTAATGGAAGATGAGCAAACCAAGCTCGTGGGGATGTATTTGGAAGACATTCGTGACGGGAGGCGATTCCTCGAAACGGCCCGAAACGCCATCCAGAGTAAGCCGGTCCTCCTTCTCAAAGGAGCGAGGACTCTTGCTGGCGCACAGGCTTCGGCATCGCATACAGCCAGCCTCGCTGTGAATGATGTGGTGCTCGATGGGGCATTGCGTCAGGCGGGTATCTTGCGTATGCGGAGCATCGAGGAGCTCATCGCTACCCTTATAGGGTTTCAATTTATGCCCTTACCGAGTGGAGAGCGCCTCGCCTTTATCACTTACAGCGGTGCCCAGGCAATCATGAGCATCGATGCAGCCACAGTTGAGGGGCTCAGTGCTGCCCGTTTTTCTAGGCAGACTCAAGAGAGCTTGGCCAGGGTTATTGCCACTCCCTCAAAGGCCCAAAACCCTGTAGACATATTTCCGGACATGATGGTCCACGGCTTTGAGAAAACCTCTACTGAGATCCTAGAGGCACTATTGGAGGACAAGGGGGTAAATGGCATCGTGTTTATCTCATTTGCCCTCTTGGGGGCCGATATATACCTCCCCCTTGTGGAAGTAATAAAGAAGCGGCCGACCAAACCGATCTTTTTCTCGCTGCTGGGGACAAGGGAGGATGTGGACGCGTGCCGGGTGCTTCTCGAGGAGAATCGGATCCCGTGCTACCCCTTTCCTGAAATGGCCATCCGGGTTTTTGCCCACATGTTGCGATACGCCAGGATCTTGGGGGGCTTATAGGTGCAAAAAAACCGCATCCCAATCCAAGGCTTGCCATGGCATACCCGTTTGGTCTATAGTTGAACTGAATCCATCATTTTCACAGCCAGTTCACGAGAAGGAGAAACAAATGGGCCAGGGTCCAGATAGAGAAATGCAAGAAATGATCGAAGAAGTTCCGGAAGATATTAGGCACAATTGGAGGAAGGGCAAAGATTCCCGCCAAAGTGGAATTTTACCTAGGCTGAACATCCAAAGGCGAACCCTGTTTCTCTGGGGGGCCGCGGTTCTCATCTTAATCATCCTTATCGCTCTTTTCTTTGGAGGTAATGGAAAAGAGCTCTCAGACGACATGAAATCTATCAAGGCCCGAGTCGATCAGATTGAGAAGAGGCTAACACAACTTGATAGCATGGAGCAAAATTTAACCCGCCTTGAGAGCCAGATGAAAGGGATCGAAAACTCTATAGCGAAATTGGAAAAATCAGGGGCCTCTTTAGGAGAAAGACCGGGAAAACTGACCCGGGACATGGATCAACCCAAAAAAGGAGCTCTATCAACTGCCACGAGTAGTAGTGCACCAGCATCGCCTCAGGCCAAAGGAACTTACTACACCGTCCGCCGCGGGGATACTCTTTACAAGGTCGCCAAGAAATACGGTATCACGATCAGCACATTAAGCGCCCTCAACAAGCTGAAGAAAAATCAAAGCATTTATCCGGGCCAGAAACTCTTGGTCGTACAGGGTACCAATCAATAGGCACCCCGCTTTGTTTTCTGATCCTGAACATTTCCATAGTAAAGGCTATATATTCTTCTGTCGCTCGCTCCCAGAAAGTACAGAAGCATGAAGAGATGATTCTCACAGGAAGCCCGTAAAATTCCCTTTTTCAAATACCGCCCTGGAGAGGAATACAGGCGCTCAGGAATAATAAGGAGCTTTCCCACCTTCTTGCAAGCCCTCACAAAATCAACATCCTCCATTATGAACCGTCTCTTAAACCCGCCAGCAGTTGCAAAGGTATGGCGAGAGCAAAAAAGACCCTGATCCCCATAAGGAAGTTTCAAGTATTTGGTCCTGAGGTTGGCCCAATTGCTAATGAGCCTGAGAAAAATATGTTTATTCCCAAGACTGAGTTCGAAACACCCCAGAGCAAGCTCGGGAGACCGCGTTAGCTTCCTGATGTGATACCCGAAGTTGAACGGAGGAACCGAATCCGCATGCAGGAACCAAAGGAGATCCCCCTTCGCAAGGCTGCTGCCACGGTTGAGTTGAATGCCCCGGCCTCTGGGAGCGGGCACGAGGCACGTGCGCGAGCTTATACTTATCGGCCCCCAATCACCTGTTCCGCGGGTAAGTTCACCCAGGTCAACCGTGCACCGCGGGTGCGCTTTAACTATAATAATCTCGTCGCCTGGCCAGAGTTGTGCCTCAAGAATATCAATCAAAGTAGCCAGGCCTTTTATATTGCCGGAGAAGGGAATGATTATTGATATTTGATCCTGGAAAAACGGCTTATCCTTCAGGGCAAAGAGGTCTTCCCCGCGATCAATATCCGTCCTCATAGAGAGTATCTTCACCATACGGCCGGAAACACGAAAGCTGTTTAAAGTCCTTTCATATACTGAAGGTGTTGACCAGGAACTGAAGTTAAAAACCTTTTCAAATCGGGATTTCAACCCAATCAGGTAAAAGCCCCCGTCTCGCGAAGGCCCAAGCACGGCCTGTTTTTCCTCAAGCCCTCTAAAGGCCTCTTCAATGTCAATAACGGTGAGGTCGGCAATGTCGACTCCGATAAGCACAGCCCGCCTGTAGCCTAATTCAAACACGTACTGAAAGGCTGCGCTCATTTTTTCTCCCAGATGCCTGCCTGCCTGTGGAATAAATCTCCAAGCACCCGGATATGCCTTATTCAGTTCCGCTTTCTTTTCGGGTGGGTAATAATATAGGTAAAGGTCTACTTCACCGTGGGCAAGTCTAAAATCAGAGGCTATACCAAGATTGCGACGGGCGAGCTTTTGAAAGATCTGAGAGGCCTTTTCTTCACCAATATCCTTACCGAGACGGGTCTTCACCTTCCCCGCCTCGGGGTATTTCATGAAGATAAGGAGGGCTTTTCGGGAGGCAAATGGCACGGATGATCATTTTCTTTTTTCGTCCGCACTACGCATCCTCTCGCGCATCAGACGAATGGTCTTCTCGTAATCCTCACTATAAAATATGGCGGAACCGGCCACAAATACATTCGCACCGGCCGACGAAACCACGCTGATGTTTCCGGGGCCAATACCACCGTCCACCTCTATGTCGGTGCGTAATCCCCTTCTCTCAACCATATCCCTTAACCGCTCTATTTTAGGTATGACCTCAGCTATGAACTCCTGACCTTCAAAACCGGGATTCACAGTCATCAGGAGGACCATGTCGAGGTCATCCAGAATATACTCCAGCGCATCCAGGGAAGTGGCGGGATTGAGGGATACGCTTGGCTTAACTCCTTTATCCCTTATATGTTGAATCGTCCGGTGAAGATGATTCAAGGTCTCTGCGTGAACAGTCAATATATTGGCACCCGCTCTAGCGAACTCATCTATGAAACTGTCAGGGTCCGAGATCATCAAATGGACATCGAGGGGCAATGGCGTGATACGTCTTACAGCCTTGACGATCATGGGGCCTACAGTAATATTAGGGACAAAGTGACCGTCCATGACATCAATGTGAATATAATCAGCCCCTGCCTTTTCTACATCCCTTACCTCTTCTTTAAGCCGTGTAAAATCGGCCGAGAGTATCGAGGGTGCGATCTTTCCCATATAGCGCTCCTCCGTTTCAGGAATCATCGTTCTAGCTTTCTAAATAAGGCACCGAAAAAACCTTCCATCTGATGGATGTGAGGAAATGTCCTCAGAAAGCCATGCCCGTCTATCAGGTCGAAGCCCCACTCAGGAACGTGATCCTTCAGATCTTCAAGGACAATTCCTTTGTTCCTTTCCAGAAAATCGCTGACCACCTCCTCATTTTCTTCCCTTGAGATGGTGCAAGTCACGTAGAGCATTGTGCCGCCCTCCCGGAGCAAGGGGACTGCCTCACTGAGTATGTCTTTCTGTAAACGGGCCAGCCTACTGATTTCATCCTCATCTCTTGCCCACTTTACGTCAGGATGCCTTGAGATTATCCCCAGAGCTGAGCATGGCCCATCAACAAGAATCCTGTCAAAGGAGCATCGGAACAGCGAGGAAAGCTGACTGCTGGCATCCGAAACGATAGATCTAATACCGCCGGTTCCAAGTCGCTGTGAACTTTGTGCAAGCCTTAACAGCTTCCCGTGGCTCATGTCAAGCGCCAGAATCAATCCCTTCCCCTGCGTGAGTTGGGACATATGCGTAGTCTTGCCCCCAAGACCCGCGCAGAGATCAAGAAGAAACTCTCCCGGCCTTGGGGACAGAAAGTGAGAACAAACCTGTGCCGCCTCACCCTGTACCTGGAACAGTCCTTGTCTAAAAGACCTTAACTCGCCAATGGCCCGATGAAGCCGTTCAACTCTTATCCCATCTGGAGAGTAGGGTGTCGGTCTCCCAATCACCCCCTCATCTTCCAGGCATTTGATAAGCCCTTCCCTGCCGGTCTTCAACGTATTAACCCTGATGACCAGATCAAGGATCTGATTTCCGGCTTGAAGCAGTCGTTCCGTGAAATCGATACCCAGTTCTCTGATCCACTTCTGGACCAACCACTCTGGATAGGAATGAGAGATAGAGAGGTAAGGGACCCGTTCATTTTCACGGTCAGGAAAGGCGATCTGGTCCTTATGGCGACATACATACCTCAAAAGACCGTTTACGAACCTTACCACGTGTTCCTGCCCCGCCTTCTTTGCCTGCGCAACCGCCTCGTTGACAACAGCAGATTCGGGGATGCGGTCCATGAAGAGAATCTGGTAGATCGCGATACGCAGAATGTTCAGGACGGGAGGCTCGATTTTCTTGAATGGAAAGCGCACCGTTTGCTGAATGATCCAGTCAAGTCGAAGTCGCCATCGAAGAACTCCCTGGACCAGGTGGACGATAAATGCACGATCCCGCTCACTCAGATGCGGCTCCTGCAGGAAGGTACGTTCAAGGTATCGCTCCGCCCCGCCCGGGCTATGATCCAGCCGGTTGAGCGCTTCTAGTGCCAGGTTCCTCGGTATCAATGACTTCACACCCCAAAAAGGTAATCATCCCCTTTTCAACGAGCCCCAGATCCACATCGGTATCATAACAGGGTCCAAAGGGTCTGTGATTCAATATCCCGAACACGGGGATGGGGTAACTGTCCTGTATCCCACTAGTAAGGTCTCGCTGACATGCCACGGCAATAATAACGTGCGGCCTTTTCTCAACCACAATCCTTCTGGCCAGCGTGCCACCAGTCGCCACCGACACCGGCACATGATATTTTCTAGACAGGGCCACCAGGTCCTTTATCTTACACTTCCCACATGCCTTGCAGTTCTCCACGTCCCCCGTAATCCTCACCGGACACTCATGGTTCTGAAGGCAATGGGGAAGCAGGATCAAAAGCTTCTCCGGTCTAACCTTTCCGGCCTCGGCAAGAACTAACTGATTGTTTATGGCAATGAAGGATTTTCGGATATCATCTTTGCCGATTCCCACGCACTTACCAATCCCCACCAAAAGCGGGAACAAGACCCGTATAACAACTCCCCGGATGCGACGGTTAAAAAAGAGGTTCTTGCCTCGAATAATGGTGCAAATCAGGGTGAGGGCGCCGCCAAGCCCGAAAAGGACTATGCCCCCGAAAGCAATAGCCAGGATAAGCGGAAGACTCGGGTGGATATTGGCCAGTCCTACATAGGGCACCCACCAGAGCAAAACGGCCAGTCCCACCAAAACAAGGCAGGTAAGCAGGAGAAGAGAGATAAAGGTCCTTTTCTTAGGAAACTGTATGTCAGTCAGGTCACTGAGATCTCTCGTCTCAATAGAACCAGACATATCCTGCTGTGGCATTCCCTCTAAGGACCCTTCCGACTCCTTCATTCTATCTCCCCAATACCACACCTTGATCCAGCGGAAACCCCCTCAAAAAATCATTTGCTGCTAGTCTTTTTTTGCCCGGAATCTGGAACTCTCTCACCTTTATCACCCCTTTTCCTGTCTCCACCTCGAGTGTGCCTTGCAGATGCCCCGCTAC
>DATKYC010000345.1:0-3877 GCA_035528695.1 Acidobacteriota bacterium
TTGACCGCTTGCGCAGCACACAATTATCGATAAGCCTGGTCGCCCCAACCCTCACTGCCAGGGCCAGGAGATTTTCCTCACCGAGGGTGCCAATATCTTCAAGGGACGAAGGATCGCAGAATGCAACATAGTCAATATCAGCAAAGGGATGGCTCTTTATTAGCGATTCAATTGCTGTTTCAATGACAGTGGCATCTTTTTCCCCCTCCTGGAACATTTGGTCGGCCAGTTCCAGGGATTTCTTGAGGCACAATGCAGACTCCCTTTCCTCGGGGCTAAGGTACTTGTTCCGTGAGCTCATGGCTAGTCCGTCCGGTTCTCTCACCGTGGGGACACCGATGATCTTGATGTCCATATTGAGGTCCTTCACCATGCGGCTGATAACCGTTAGTTGCTGATAGTCCTTTTGCCCGAAGAGGGCCAGGTGTGGCTTGGTAACATTAAACAATTTGGCCACCACGGTGGCGACGCCACCAAAATGGTGGCGTCTTGAGAGACCGCAAAGATGCTGTGTGACCCTTTCTACTTCTAGCCTTGTTTGAAATCCCTCGGGGTACATCTCTTGAATGGGAGGGAAAAAAACAACATCGACCCCCACTTCGCGCGCCTTCCCAAGATCACCCTCCGTATCCCTTGGGTACTTGTCATAGTCCTCTGTGGGGCCAAATTGAGTGGGGTTGACAAAGATACTCATGATCAACTTATCTGAATGCCTCTTGCCCACCCGAACCAACTCAAGGTGGCCTTCATGGAGAAAGCCCATGGTGGGAACCAGCGCAATAGTGAGCTCGCCCGCTCTGAATGAATCGGCTCTGTGCTGCATGAGCTCGATAGTTTCTATAATTTCCATATGCTATGCATGGCCCCGATAATTGTGACGGTCGGTACGTTGGACCGCCTTTCTCAGCGCAGACGTCAACATTGGTAACTAAAATCTTATTTATTTATCATTTGAAGGCCCAGTTGTCAACGCGAGCGCATCGGCGAGACATAAATAGTCCTCCATGCCAAGAACTTCAGCCCGATTCCCGGGATCGATCCGGCAGCTTTTCAATGCTTTCAAGATCACGTCTTGATTCCAAAATGGCCCGTACCGCTTGAGGGAATTTAAAATTGTCTTTCGTCGATAGGCAAAGGCCCCTTTTACAACTCTTTTGAAGCTGTCCACATGGATCGTGTGGCGTGGATAGGGACGTTCAAAGTCCAGTTCAACAACCATGGAGTCAACCTTTGGGATGGGATAAAAGGATTTTCGGGACACCTCGAGCAAAGGAGTTGGGAGCGCATGATACTGGATCAACAGCGTCATGGCGCCGTAGGCCTTTCCACCGGGCGAGGCGGTTAGCCTTTCGGCAACTTCTGACTGAAACATAAGGACCGCCCTGCTCACTAGTTCCCGGTTTTCTATCAGTTTCTCCAGTAATGGGGAGGATATATTGTAAGGGAGGTTTCCAATGACCTTGATTTTGACTGGGGAAGGGGGCTTTATCTCATTGAGATCCAACTTGAGGATGTCATGGTTGATAAGGGTCACATTGATGAGCTGTGTCCTAGACAATTTTTCTTTGAGTAACCCCGCCAAGTAAGTATCCTTTTCAACTGCCACCACCTGGCCGACCGATTGGGCTAGGGGAAGAGTGAGGGCTCCTTGGCCAGGGCCTATTTCCAAAACAAGGTCGGAGGCCTCGAATCTGGCACTGCGGATAATTTTATGGATGATTTGGCGATCAATAAGGAAGTGCTGCCCAAGCCTCTTTTGGGGGCGGAACCCATGCCCATCTTTTAATGAGATAGAGTGTGCCAATCTGGGAGGCCCTTCTTTGAACGACGCCAGGTTTTTATTGATCCGAATACTTTCAAGAAGATGAAATAGGAAGGAACGGCAAAGGCGATTCCCAAGAGAAATCCGCCTAGAAGGAAAGAGGTGACAAATGCGCCTCCTGCCCCGAGGATCTTCCCCACGATGACCATGGATTCCTCTCCTGCCCGCAGCGCTGTCATAATCGACTTGAAAACCGCCCTTTGCTCTGTAAGCCCTAATATCAAAGCCCCCAATTTATAACTGTAGAAGTACACAAGATACCAGTCTAAGGGGTTGCTGATCCAAGTGCCGAGGGCGGCTGTTATCTTGCTCCCTTTGAATAACATGGCAAGGGTAACGGCAAGGGCAGTCTGAAATGGCATTATAGGCATCATACCGACAAACACCCCCAATGCCATCCCGAGCGCAAGTTCATGGGGTTCGCCCCGGAGCCTGAGGAACCTTATATAGTAATATTTGAGTTGACGTTGGAATTTCAAAATAAGTGGAACCTGCTGTTGGGTTTAGAGTGCATCATGCAATTGTACGCTCCAGTGCGTCAAACGCAAAGGGCTCAAATAAACACAGTGAACTAACAATATGAAAGGGGTAAAAGGTCTGAGATGGGGTACTTGGATCTCACATCAGTGGACAAGTCAGCACTCTCTGCATGCAAAATCCGGTGATAACCGGCCACCGCGATCATGGCCCCGTTATCTGTGCAATACTCAGATCGGGGGTAGTAAACCCGGGCACCTTTCTGTAAAGTGGCTTCTCTCATTCTGGCTCGCAATCCATTATTGCAGGCAACACCGCCCGCCATCACCACAGCCCTTGCACCTATTTTTTCCCTTGCACTCATTGCCTTGTGAACAAGCACGTCAATCACTGACTCCTGAAAAGAGGCGGCCATATCAGCCAGGGTTACCCCCATCCTCAGTGACTCGTTCTCGTTCCATTTCTTAAAGTATAGGGCGACAGCAGTCTTTAGGCCGCTGAAGCTAAAATCGAGCGAGTCATTAGAAAGGAGCGCCCTGGGAAATTTGATCCTTTCCCTATCACCCTCTGCTGACAATCTCTCAATGACAATGCCTCCAGGGTAGCCGAGTCCAAAGACTTTTGCAGCCTTATCAAATGCCTCACCAGCCGCGTCGTCGAGGGTCTGGCCCATCTGTGTGTACTGGCCAAAGCCCTGGACATGAAATAGGCTTGTATGTCCTCCGGATACGGTAAGGGCCACAAAGGGAAACGATGGGACTTCCTCCTCCAAAAAGATAGAAAGTATATGGCCCTCTAAATGGTTAATAGCTGCCATAGGAATGTCATGCACGTACGCGAGGGCTTTGGCATAATAGAGTCCTACCAGGAGCGATCCCACAAGGCCAGGACCAACGGTGACCGCAATCCCGTCAATATCTTTCATCTCAAGGCTAGCTCTTGAGAGGGATTCCTCGACCACGGGCATAATATTCTTGAGGTGTTCTCTAGATGCGAGCTCTGGGACCACCCCCCCATGGGGGTTATGGAGTCTGACCTGGGAATGTACCACATTGGACAGGACGCACCGACCATCCATCACCACTCCCGCGGAGGTGTCATCACAAGACGTGTCTATTCCTAATATGATCATTCAAAAACCACAATATTTCTTTTGGCATTACCATGTGATTTCCACTTTCGGCCTTCAGCACCGAAATCTCTTCGATCTCTCCTGGTCACCCCCTGTGAGTATGTTCCCTGTACTCTCACTGAGAGATTTTTTTCCGTTTACAGTACCACGTAAGGAGCCAGCTTATTGTAAAGTCCAATGCCAATTCCTTGTATGGCCAAGATCTCATCCAGTCTCTTAAAACCGCCTCTTTTGGTCCTTTCGTGGATAATTGCGCTGGCAATTGCCGGGCCAATTCCGGGAACCGCGGTGAGTCCTTCCAGGGACTCTCGATTAATCGAAATGGGTATCCCAAGGGTGATCTTATAAAATGCTGACGTCTCACTTTCAAACAGGTAAATGTCTTTTTCATTACTGAAAACCTCAACACGGGCGCCAGAACGGTACGTAACGCGTGGTGGAAGAAC
>DATKYC010000346.1:0-2817 GCA_035528695.1 Acidobacteriota bacterium
AAGTCAAAGTAACACGATTTTGGCATAAACTCAATTCGCCCGAGCATCTCTCAGAGCGAGGCCTGGTGGAAGAGTGAAAACCTGACATAGAGCAAAGCTATAGCTGCTTGAACTTTCTCATGAGACATTTTTTGTTGACGAAGCGCCAGTCTGGGATATAAATATTAGAGGATATCGATAGATACAACGTTCAATTAGCATAAGCTGAAGATCCTTACAAAAACGACCTCGGAGTGAGTGATGAGAACGGACAGATAACGTGGAAAAAGAAAAAATCTATCACAACTTGAATATCCTCTTTAATCCTGAAAGCGTGGCCGTTATTGGTGCATCGGATAATCCCGGGAAACTTGGTTACCACGTGATGAAGAGTCTGACGCTTGGAGGCTTTAAGGGTAACATTGTACCTATAAATCCCGGCTCAAAGGAAATCATGGGTATAGCCTCATTTCCTTCCATCACCGCATTTCAAGATCCAATCGACTTAGCCATCATTGCCCTGCCAGCCTCGCTAGTTCCGCAGATATTTGAGGAATGCAATCGAAAAGGGGTTAAGGGGATTGTCCTTATTACAGCCGGTTTCAAGGAAATCGATGACCCTAAAGGAGGCGAACTGCAATCCCAGTTAGCTGAGATCGCCTCTAGGGCAGGCATACCGGTGATTGGGCCCAATACATTTGGGATGGTCAATCTCCACAGGGACCTGAATGCATCATTCACTCCTGAGTTTTCCCATGTGGAAAAGGGGGGCGTGACCTTGGTAAGCCAGAGTGGGGGCATCTCTCATCTGTTGGGCTTCACTGCCATGAGGCAGAATGTAAGGGTCGGAAAGATAATCGGGCTTGGTAATAGGCTTAATGTTGACTTTGCAGATATTCTGCCCTACCTGATGGAAGATCCTGAAACAAGAGTGATTGTCCTCTATCTGGAAGGCCTGGACCAACCGCGGCGGTTAATGGAAGCAGCAGGCAAGAATCGGGGGAAAAAGCCGGTGCTGGCTTACAAGACCGGGAGCGCAAGGCAGGGCGATCAGGCCTCTTTGTCACATACCGGTTCCTTGGCAGGCAACCACGAGATATATGAAGGGGCCTTGAGGCAAGCCGGGGTCTTATGCGTTGATAGCACTGAAGAACTCCTAGATCTGGCACATGCCCTTTCTGTGTGCCCTCTTCCAAAAGGACCGCGGATTGCGATACTGAGCGCACAGGCCGGACCGGGGATGGCGGCCTGCGATGTATGCGAGGCTGAAGGTTTGGAGATTGTCTCTTTCACCCCAGGGACCCAGGATGCCATTAATGAGCTCTTGCCACCTATGGCCCTCAGAAATAATCCGGTAGACATGGGCCCTGCCTGGTACAGTAGCTCGGCTATTAAGGGAATCGTCCGGGCCGTTATGGAGGATAGGAACGTAGATGCGATAATGCTGCTTATGATGTTCGCTTCTGCGAACAGAGAGGCCGTCCCGGGTCTTGCCGAGCTCCTCCTTGAATGGAACCAGCAAAAGCCGATTGTCACCTGTCTTATTTCCCCTCCGGGAATCTGGGACGGGCAGATACTTGATTTAGAAAAAGCAGGGGCTATTATCAATATACCCACCCCCGAGCGGGCAGCCAGGGTCATGGCATATCTATGGGATTGCAAGAAAATGGAACTCAACGTCCACGGAGTAGACGTATAAGGCGATCAGGCAAGGAAACAAATATTTAACTCTATTTATATAGGGAGGTACACGTGGAGATTTTAGAGAGGGCATTGCAGGAATCACGAACTACACTTTCAGAGTACGAATCGAAAGCGCTCTTACGGGCATATAACATCCCGGTTACCCGCGAAATAGAAGCGGATGATCAGAATAAACTTATGAAAGCTATGCAGGAGATAGGGTTCCCTCTGGTAATGAAGGCCTGCGGTCCGCAATTGACCCACAAGACGGAACGCGGGCTGGTTCGCGTCGATATCCGAAACGAGCAGGAAGCCATCACTGCATTTCGGGAGATCATGAATGAGATAGGACGTGATGAAGGTCGCGTGTTGGTCCAGGAGATGGTGAAAGGGCAAAGAGAACTCGTTGTAGGGCTTACCAGGGACCCTCAGTTCGGGCCATGTGTGATGTTTGGTCTCGGCGGCATTTTTACGGAGATCCTAAAAGACATCTCCTTTCGTGTTGCGCCGATCGAAAAAAGAGACGCCCTTGAAATGATGCAGGATATAAAGGCGCGAAAAATCCTGGGAGCGGTGCGAGGCATGCCAGCGGCGGACCTCGACCAGCTCGCAGATATCCTGATCAAGGTGGGCACCATCGGTCTTGAAAATCCACAGATAAAGGAAATAGACATCAACCCTGTAATCCTTGCCGGCAGTCAGCCCATCGCGGTTGACGCGCTGGTCGTACTGACTCCCTAAAAACCATTATACCACCCTTTCAGCCCGGGCTAAAATAGATTGGCGATTTGCTTTAGCACTGTGTGGCCTTAAGGGGCAATTTTTCCCTTGACACCGTAATAGCAAATAAATACGATGAAAACCGACTGTGCACTCAGTCGGTTTTCATCTATTCCCTTGCGAAGGTCGATATGTCAAAAAAAGAGGCAATCCTCCAAGTCGCCACTCAACTTTTCTGCGAAAAGGGATTCAAGGATACCTCTATGGCTGAGCTTTCCAAATATACTGGCGCGGCCGAAGGCACGATCTTCTATCATTTCAAGAACAAAGAAAAACTCTTCCTTTCCATCCTGGAGAACCTCAAAGAAAACATTGTAGACGAGTCAGACTGCTATGTGGCAAAGAGTCAATTCGAGACCGGTCTAGGCATGATGG
>DATKYC010000347.1:0-9008 GCA_035528695.1 Acidobacteriota bacterium
CTGATATTGACTATGTTGCATTCTGCGATCCTTCGTCCCTTGAAGATATTGGCACCCTCGGTGAGGAAAATCTCCTGGCCCTGGCAGTGAGGGTTGGGGCGACCAGGCTTATCGATAATTGTGTGCTGCGCAAGCGGTCAAATTGAATCACTTACAAAGAATAGAGCCACTGTTTTCGCATGAAAGGAGACACCAATGAAATCTTCAAATTTTCTCTTCACGTCCGAGTCAGTTACTGAGGGGCATCCTGATAAAATTGCCGATCAAATATCAGATCATATCCTGGATAAGATGCTGGAGCAGGACCTCAAAGCCCGTGTTGCATGTGAAACTCTCGTAACCACCGGGATGGCCATAGTCTGTGGCGAAATTACCACATCCGCCTATGTGGAAATACCAGACATTGTAAGGGCAACTATCAAAGATATAGGGTACAGCAATTCTTCCATGGGCTTCGATTGGGAGACATGCGCCGTGCTTGCCACCATCGACAGGCAATCTCCTGACATTGCCATGGGTGTTAACGGAACAGGTCTTTCCCAAGAACAGGGCGCCGGCGACCAGGGTCTGATGTTTGGTTACGCATGTAAAGATACGGAAGTCTTTATGCCCATGCCCGTTTATCTAGCCCATCGCTTGACCAGGAGACTGGCTTATGTAAGAAAATCAGGGCAGCTCCCATGGCTCAGGCCTGATGGCAAGTCCCAGGTGACAGTAGAATACGTGGACGGAAGGCCCTTCAGGCTTCATACGGCGGTTATAGCGGCCCAGCATGATCCAGATGTGGATTATGAGACCCTTCGCGAAGCCATCATAGAGCAGGTGATCAAGGAAGTGGTTCCCGCGGAAATGCTGGATGAAAACACACAATTTTTCGTAAACACCACCGGCCGGTTTGTGGTTGGGGGTCCTTTGGGGGATTGTGGACTTACCGGCAGAAAGATCATAATGGACACTTACGGAGGCTTTGGGTACCACGGAGGCGGTGCCTTTTCAGGGAAGGACCCTTCAAAGGTGGACAGGAGCGCCTCATACATGTGCCGCTATATTGCCAAGAATATTGTGGCTGCAGGACTGGCCGAAAAGTGTGAATTACAGATCGCATACACCATTGGCCGAGCCGAGCCTGTGTCCGTGATGGTGGGGGCTTACAGTACAGGGGCAATTTCGAGCCAGGAATTGACCGAAATCGTAAGGAAGGAATTTGACCTCAGACCTGCAGCAATCATTGAAAGGCTGGACCTGCTCAGGCCAATCTATAGAAAAACCTGCAATTACGGACACTTTGGCCGAGAGCTGCCTGAATTCACGTGGGAAAAAACGGATGTGGTAGAGGATCTAAAGAGGGCAGTAAAGTGAGCCCAAGTTAATAAATCCAGATCTCGAATTGCGAAATTTTGTAACACTTTAGCTCTTTTCAATTTTACAGAGTCGGTTCATGGGTCCTTTTCCGGAGTGACCGGCGGGAGGCCTGGTCATTTCATGAAGTTACGCAATGGGGGACCCCCTGGCCCCGAGCGAATGCGAGGGGAACAGGGAGGGGGGAGGCATCACCCGTTGGATAACTTCATGAAATGACCAGGCCGGGAGACTTGGAACGGAGGAAATAGACCCATGAACCGACGAACGCGGGTTGCTATTTTCAAAGACCTAAATTAATACAGAAACTCAATAAATGAGACGAACTTTTACACTAGGTAGCAGGGGTATAAGCGTATGGATTATGATATCAAAGACATCAATCTGGCAGCAAAGGGCCGATTGAGAGTTGAGTGGGCTGGCATGAGCATGCCGGTCGTGGCAACAATCAGGGAGCGTTTTTCAAAGGAAAAACCGCTTGAGGGACTCAGGCTTTCCGCCTGTTTACATGTTACGACAGAAACAGCAAGCCTTCTCAAGACCTTGAAGGCAGGTGGGGCATCCGTAGTGGTATGTGCCTCCAATCCCCTCTCTACCCAGGACGACGTGGCCGCGTCACTGGTAGCGGATGACGAAATCTCTGTATTCGCAATAAAGGGTGAAGATCACTCAACATATTACAGTCATATACTCTCCGCACTCAAACACACTCCGCATTTGACAATGGACGATGGTGCCGATCTGGTGAGCTCCCTCCATTTCATAGCCCTAAATAAGTGGAATGAACTGGTGCCCTCCATTAGTGAGTGGGCTAGGAGTTTAACTGAAGAAGAAAGGACGGAATTCCTCTCGAACGTGATGGGCGGCACAGAGGAGACAACCACCGGCGTCATCCGCCTTAGAAGTATGGAAAGGGACGGCGTTTTGCAGTTTCCCATCATATCTGTCAACGATGCGAACACCAAACATCTCTTTGATAACCGTTACGGGACAGGCCAAAGCACCGTAGACGGCATCATCAGGGCCACCAACAGACTACTGGCCGGGAGCACTTTCGTGGTGAGCGGGTACGGCTGGTGTGGAAGGGGAGTGGCCACCCGGGCTAAAGGACATGGGGCCCATGTGGTCGTGTGCGAGGTAGATCCTTTACGAGCCCTAGAAGCCGTTATGGACGGCTTTCAGGTGATGCCCATGGCAAAAGTAGCCCCTTTAGGAGACTTTTTTTGCACCTTGACAGGTGACATCAATGTCATTCGTACGGAACATTTCTTAGAGATGAAAAATGGGGCAATCATCTCTAATTCGGGTCACTTTGACGTAGAGCTTGACCTTCCGGGTCTTACTGCATCCTCTGTAGCCCGGCGCAAGATCAGGGAGTTTGTGGAGGAATTCACACTCAAGAATGACCGAAGGATATATCTCCTGGGTGAGGGGCGTCTCATCAACCTGGCCGCTGCCGAGGGGCACCCATCCAGTGTTATGGATATGAGCTTCGCCAATCAGGCCCTATGCGCCGAATACATGGCAAAAGCCCACGCGCGTATGGAAAAGAAGGTCTATCCCGTGCCGGTGGATATTGACAAAGAAATCGCTCGACTCAAGCTCAAAAGCATGGGCGTGGAAATCGACACCCTCACTCCGGAGCAAGAGAAGTACCTCACCTCCTGGGAAATGGGGACCTAAAGCCGATAAGGTGTTCGCTAATCTAGTGTGGTCCGGGCTTTTTATTCTTTAGCCAGCCTTAGCCAAATTGCGGTACTCACTCCCCACACTGCGTTAAAAAACAGCACAAAAAGCGGCGTGAGATTCCCTAGACCAAGGCCCATCATGCCACTACTTGCCTTTGCCGGAAATACCACAAAGAGCTGGGCAATAGTGGGGCCTAGACTGAACAAAAATCCACGCCAAAAGAGAGACTTTTTCAAAAAAGGTAGCAGGAACAGAAAGCCCCAGATTCCACCCCACACAATACGGGGATAAAGCCAGGTGGGAGTCAAATCCGGGGCAATCTTGACGCCTAACGCTGCCGTGACACCTCTCGCCCCTAAAAACCAAACCACCAGGCTGTTTATAATCCCCCCTACACATCCCGATGAAAATAGGATCGTCAATTTTATGAATACTCTGCTCATATGGCACTCCCTCCTATTTATCTTTTCATTAATGCAAAATTATACAAGATCCCACCAAACTAGGGAAGTGAAGACTTCATTCGACTCTTCTCGGAATGGGTATAGGGCCTGCGAACTGCTAGGCCTATTGAAAAAGGCCACCACAATTGAGGTCTTTTTCCTTGACTCCTCTCTGCTTATTCCTTATGGTGAGTCTTAAGCTTTAAATACCCTGTAAAAACATAAAGTTAGGTCATACGACCCAGCCATAAAGGTGGTTCTTCACCCAGCCTGACCCTATGACAATCAAACGGCTTCTCATAATTGCCCCCTCAGTGCTCATTCTTTTCCTTCTCCAGTCCTATCTCTGGGTTCCTTCCTATGAGCAACAGACCCGTGGCAATCCTGATCGTCTCCATGAATTCATCAGTGCTTCCGGTGGTGATGCCAGCCAGCTTAACCCCATCCTCTCGAGCGATTCAACAAGCAGCCAAATAGAGTCCTTGGTTTTTGAGGGGTTGATTGACCGGGACGAGGAATTGCGATTCAGGGGAAGGCTTGCCACCTCTTGGGAGATATATGAGGAGGCTTTTTTTTATGTGAATGAGTCCGCGATTATACCGGGCCTGGGTAAGGCCAGCGCCGACCAGGTAGTAGAGTATCTCAACCACTTGAAAGAGAGTAAGGGAGCTCTTGGCCCCGGACTGAGATCCTCTCTAGATAATATCAGAGAGATCTCTGGGCTTAGGCCCAGGGAATTCGAGGTTCTGAGGAGTGTAAAAAAGCCCGGAGGGACCAAAGACGAGAAAGAGGTAAAGATCCACGCAAGGGCCCCCGCCAGGGTGAGGCTCACACTTACTAGGGTTGACCAAGATCTTTTTCGGAATCTAGTACAAATCCTGGGCGATACTTACTTTGCTTCTTTTCGTGGAGAGGCATTCCTTCGTGCAGATCCGCCACTTGAAGAAATGGAATTAGCGCCCTATGCAAAAGAGCTTCTCCCCCCTACAGAGCACAACCCCATCCTGCTTTTTCACCTGCGACCGAATGTGAAGTTTCACGATGGCCATGTCTTCGATGCTGATGACGTGAGGTTTACCTTTGAGGCCTTAATGGATCCAAAGAACCTCTCTCCGCGCATCTCTGATTACGAACCGGTCAAGGCCGTGGAGGTAATGGACCCTCTGACCGTCCGCATAACTTACAAGCGGCTCTATTCCCCTGCGATTGGTACCTGGGGGATGGGGATCCTACCGGAGCACATCCTTAACAAGGAGGCCCTCAAGAAAGAGGCCATCCGGTTTGGGAAGGACCCGAAAAAGTTTACACTGCGGGACAGCGTATTCAATCGTAACCCGATCGGTTGCGGCCCGTTTGTTTTTCAAGAGTGGAGGTCGGATCAGTACATCGTCCTTAAACGTTTTGATAATTACTGGGAAGGCCCCGCTAACTACGATCGATACCTCTTTCGTATCATACCTGATCTCCTGACCCAGGAAATGGAGTTTTATGCTGGGACTATTGACAGTTATGGTGTTCAGCCACACCAGGTCAAACGCCTCAAGACTGACCCCAGATTTCAGAGTTTTTCCGGCACCTCCTTCGGTTACACATACATAGGTTACAACCATCGGAGAAGTCCTTTTGACGATCACAGGGTGCGCCGGGCCTTGAGCATGGCTATCGATATGAACAAGATCATCGACTTTGTGCTTTACGGCCAGGGGGAACGAATCACCGGACCCTTTGTCAAACAGACAGATTACTATAACCACACAATTGAGCCGGCGGAATATGATCCCAAGGGAGCCCTAGCATTACTCGAGGAGCTTGGCTGGAGTCGCAATAAACAGGGGTGGCTTGAAAAAGACGGCAAGAAATTCCAGTTCACCCTCATTACTAACAGCGGCAATGACATTAGAAAGGCGGTTCTTGCCATTGCCCAGGACGCGTGGAAACAGATCGGCATCGATGTCCGCACAGACCTTTTGGAGTGGTCCGTATTCATCCAAGAACGCGTGAACAAACTGGATTTTGATGCCTTGATCCTGGGCTGGCAAATGGGTATTGACCCGGACCTGTATCAAATATGGCATTCCAGTCAGACCAATCCTTATCAGCTGAATTTTGTCGGCTTCAGGAACCAGGAAGCTGACGACCTCATAATCAAGATCAGGCAGGAATACGACCATGATACTCAGGTAAAATACTGCCACAGGCTTCATGAAATCATCGCCCGGGAACAGCCATATACTTTTCTATATGTGGGCAGGTGGATGGCGATTCTGGATAAGCGGATTGTAATTAAAGAAATTGATGATATTGGCAAAGTGCGCTACAAAAAAATCACCCCTACTAAAACGGGAAACTATACTTTTCATTTCAACAAGTGGATAAAGCTCCAGGACGCACCAAGCTTTTCGCCTGAAGGGTAATTTGAGGGAAGTCGCAAGTCGGAAGTTCGAAGTCGGAAAAGCAGGAAGCGTGAGCATCACCATTTTCAATTCGGCATTCCACATTCCGAACTGCAAATTCACGGGGATTTAGCATGTTATCATTCATCGGCCGAAGCATTATTCAGAAGATCGTCACCCTGTTTTTTGTGTCGGTGGTCTCTTTCCTGATCATACATCTTGCTCCTGGCAAACCCAGCCAGGTAGATCCCCTGAATCCCAAATTTACACCGGAACTCCTGGAACGCTTTAAAAAAGAATTCCATTTAGACAAACCTCTCCATGTTCAATACCTTCTTTTTTATAAAGGTCTCTTCACCGGGGAAACGGTTTCCTGGAAAGACAACCGCTCCGTACTGAAAAAGATATGGGAGAGGTTTCTAAACAGTCTTCCCCTCTTTATCGTCGGCACCATCCTGACCTGGACCCTCTCTTTCCCTGTCGGCATTCGCTCGGCTATCTCCAGGGGTGGGCTCTTCGACCGGAGCGCCACCTTTTTTTCCTATCTGCTGATATCTATTCCAGGATTCTTTTTTGCCTACATTCTAATAATCTTTGTGGTGACACGCTTTCACGTCCCTGTAATCGGAATGGAGACGTTCGGCCTTGGGGCCACCTCCTGGGTTCATCTGGTCATGGACCGTATCTGGCACCTCTTGCTACCGTCGGTGTTGGGTGCCACCGCCGGGATTGCCGTGCTTTCCAGGTATGTGCGCGGTCAGATGCTCGAGGTAGAAGGACAGGATTATGTGCGTACTGCCAAGGCAAAGGGGCTTCCGCCAGAACAGGTCCATTATAAACATGCCCTTCGAAACGCCTTGCTGCCCTTTGTGACCATGTTCGGACTGATTTTGCCGGGCTTGATAGGCGGTTCTGTAATCATCGAATCAATCTTCTCATGGCCGGGCATGGGACGGATGGCATATGAGGCCATACTTGCAAGAGACTACCCTATTATCCTGACGGTCAACTTTGTCTCCGCCGTGCTGGTCTTGGCTGGCACCTTTATCTCCGATCTCCTTTACCTGGTTGTAGATCCAAGAATACGGTTGTAACGATGGCAACGAGTACAAGAGATTCCATAATATTAGATGCGCCGCTGGCCCCAAAGCGAACGAGGCTACAGGAATTCTGGCTCCTATTCGGGCAAAACAGGCTTTCTATTGCGGGTCTTGCCATCTTCATCCTCTTCTTTTTTATCGCCCTTATGGGCCTCTTTCTTACTTCAGGCCAGGACCCCATCTTTGACCCTGCTGTCGTCCGGCTCCAGGAAAAATTGCGCCCGCCTCTCTCAAGACCGAATCTTGAGACCTTACGGCCCGAGGAGGTCCCAACGCTGGGGCTGTACCTGTTTGGGACAGATGATTTGGGCCGGGATGTGCTGGCTCGGATGCTCCAAGGGGCCTGGGTTTCGCTCACAGTAGGATTTGTAGCGGTGGGGATATCCGTGCTCGTCGGCATATTCATGGGAGGAATCGCTGGCTACTTCGGGCAAAACCATATCAGTGTGGATCACCTCTTTGTCACGTGCCTCCTGTTGGCTGGAGTGATATTTCTTGCGGTGGGCGCCATTTATCCGGGCCTGGCATTTTTAATTGCAGGACTCGCGTATGTGCTCTTTTTCATCTGGCATAAGAAAACGCTGAGCAAGAAAACCATCCCAAATTGGCTGCACCTGCTTCGTAAGGACGCAATTTCTATAGATACACTGATCATGCGCATGGTTGATATCATGCTCTGCTTCCCCAGCTTTTTCCTGATACTCACTGTGGTGGCCCTTCTCCCCGCAAGCATATACAATATTATGATCGTGATTGGACTGACAAGCTGGATGGGCTCTACGCGGTTCGTTCGTGCTGAATTTCTCTCCTTAAGAGAACAGGATTTCGTGACCGCAGCCAGGGCCCTTGGTGTCAGCAACTTCAGGATTATCTTTCGCCACATGATGCCCAATGCCATTGCGCCCGTATTGGTGTCAGCCACAATCGGTATTGCCACTGCCATCTTGACAGAAGCGGGTTTAAGTTTTTTGGGCTTCGGCGTGCCTCCCCCCCATGCCACCTGGGGAAATGTCCTCTCTGATGGCAAAAACTTCATCTTTGATGCCCCCTGGCTCACCTTCATTCCAGGCATTGCTATCTTGATCGTAGTCCTGTCTTTCAATCTATTCGGTGAAGGGCTGAGGGACAGCTTGAATCCCAAACTTAGGGAGCGACACTGAGGAGCGCAAGTGAACTAAAGTGCCTAGAGTGCCTAAAGTGAGCTAAAGTTGAAGTCGAGAATTGATATGGACAACAGAGAATTCGGCAGGCAGCTTGAAAAAAGAACCCAAAGATTCGCAGTGAGAATAATTCAGCTTTCAACAAAACTCCCCAATACAGAGGAAGCAAGGGTCATCCGCAATCAAATAACCAAATCTGGCACCTCAATTGGTGCCAACTACCGTGAGGCCAATCGGGCGAGAAGCAAGGCAGATTTCAAAAATAAGATCCGAATTTGTGAGAGTGAAGCCAGCGAAACGCAATATTGGATCGAAGTTATCAAAGAAACCAAATGGTTTCCCTGGGAATATTTACAGCCAGAGTATGAAGAGTGCAGCCAATTGCTCGCCATCTTCACTTCAATCGGAAAAAACACATGACCCTAACTTTATACACTTTAGCTCACTTTAGACACGTTAGGCACTCTCTTAACTTTAGTCACTTTAGTTCACTTTCTCCCTAAACCCTTTAAAACGCTGGCGATCAAAGTCACCACTTATGACTATTAATAAGGAAACCTTACTCTCTGTCCAGGACCTAAAGGTCTACTTCCATGGAAATGAAAATGTCGCCCGGGCAGTGGACGGGGTGAGTTTTGATATCAGGAGGGGGGAAACAGTCTGCCTGGTGGGCGAATCCGGGTGCGGAAAGACGGTTTCGGCCCTCGCAATCCTTGGCCTAATTCCAATACCGCCGGGAGAGATCGCGGGCGGCAAGGCCTTGTTTCAAGGGAAAAACCTCCTGGGTCTTGGTGAAGAGGACATGCAGGCTATCCGTGGAAATCACATCGCGATGGTCTTCCAGGAACCGCTAACCTCTCTGAA
>DATKYC010000348.1:0-3869 GCA_035528695.1 Acidobacteriota bacterium
AGGAAAGGTTGTCGATATCCTCGATGTGTACGATGAGAATGAGCTGAGGGGAATCAACCCTCAATTGAGATTTGACAAGAGTTGGGATCAAAGGACCGGATATAAGACAACCCAGGTCCTTGTGGCCCCGATCACCTATAATAGAAATCTTCTTGGTGTTATTCAGCTGATCAACAAGAGTGGCGCAAAGCGTTTCACGGAGGAAGATCAGTCCTCTGCCCTCGATATTGCGAATGTCCTGGGTATTGCCTTCTTCAAGAATCAGAGAGCAGCCCAGAAGAGCAAGCCGGCAAAATTCGACTGGCTTATCACCAACAACATTATTAGTAGTGAGGATCTGGCCAAGGCCATGTCCGGGGCAAGAAAGGCCAAAAAGCCTGTGGAATCAGTCCTCATAAGCGATTTTCATGTAAGTAAAGACGATATTGGGAAGTCGTTATCCGCATTTTTTGGGGTCCGCTTCATTAAATACAACGACAGGATGGTCATCCCCGGTCATCTGTTGAGAGGCCTCAGGTCAAGGTATCTGAAGAGCAATGCCTTTGTGCCTGTTGGTCAATCGGAAGATAAAGTGATCGTGGCCATGGAAGACCCCAATTTTCTGCCCTCGAAAGATGCCATCAGAAGAGTTATCCGGGCCAAGGAATTTGAATACTGTGTGTCTCTCAAAGAAGATATTTACAGAATGATAGACCAGGTTTTTGATGTGAAGAGAACAGGGATATTGACCGATTCCGGGAGTATCGAGGATATCCTGGGACAACTGGAGCTCGGAGAGGAACTCTACGATGAAGAAACAGAAGGAGTAACCGAAGAAGACAGTGCAATTGTCCAGCTTGTCAACAAGATGATAATTGACGGATATAATCGGGGTGCTTCCGATATCCATATCGAACCACGGCAGGGAAAAGAGAATGCCCTTATCAGAACGAGGACTGACGGTGTCTGCCAGAACTATCAGACGATTCCTTACACCTACAAAAGGGCTATCGTCTCCAGGATCAAGATTATGGCAGACTTGGATATAGCTGAAAGACGCATTCCCCAGGATGGGAAGATCAAGTTCAAGAGATTCGCACCCTTGGACATTGAACTCCGGGTGGCTACGATTCCCACGGCCGGCCAAAACGAGGATGTGGTCATGCGAATATTGGCGGCCGGCGAAGCCCTGCCTTTGGACAAGATGGGCATGAGCGATAAGAATTTCACTGCCTTTACAGACATGGTCACCAAACCTTACGGAATGGTGCTGGTTGTGGGTCCTACAGGAAGCGGAAAGACAACCACTCTACATGCCGCCTTGCGTTACATCAACAAACCAGAAGTAAAGATTTGGACGGCTGAAGACCCTGTGGAGATTACACAGGAAGGACTTCGTCAGGTACAGGTGGCGCCAAAGATTGGATTTGATTTTGCTATGGCCATGAGGTCTTTTTTGAGGGCCGATCCGGATGTGATCATGGTGGGCGAAATGCGTGACCACGAGACCATGTCAATAGGCATTGAGGCCTCTTTTACGGGCCACCTGGTGTTCAGTACGCTACACACGAATAGCGCCCCCGAGACCATTACTCGCCTACTGGACATGGGAATGGATCCTTTCAATTTTGCGGACTCCCTTCTGGGTATCCTTGCACAACGGTTGGTTAGGACCCTTTGCAAAGACTGCAAGGAAAAGTACCACCCTACCAGGAAAGAATTTGATGCCCTGGTTAGGGGCTATGGCGGTGATTTTGACGCCCTTGGTTTCGAATATAATGACGATTTTTTTCTCTACCGGCCTAAAGGATGCCCTAAATGCAATGATAGTGGCTATCGAGGTCGAACGGGTATCCACGAGCTTATCGTATGTACAGACGAGATGAAGTCACTAATCCAAAACCGGGCAAAGATGAAAGAATTAAGGGACCACGCCATACAAGATGGTATGACCACCTTGATGCAGGACGGTATCCGGAAGGTTTGTCTCGGCTATAGCGAGTTAACCCAGGTGAGGAAGGTATGCATCAGATAGGGGTTGGAGAGAGCCTTCTCGCGGAGAGTCTGAAACCTATGGGTAGATACCAGGGTGTAAGAGTCCCGCCGTTTCTTCAATTCCAAACATAACATTCATATTTTGAACGGCACTGCCTGCCTGCCCTTTGACCAGATTATCGATTAGGCTCACCACAATGAGCTTGCCGGTTCTCTCATCCACGTTCAGAGAGATATTGCAAAAGTTGCTGCCTCGCACATTAACGCTTACCTGTGGCTTTTCAGGCCCAAAGACCCTCACGAAAACGTCATTTTGATAAAAAGATCTGTATGCCTCTTGTATGGTTTTGAGGTTCAGACCTTCCTTTAGCTGGGCATATATAGTGCTCAATATACCACGGCAGAGGGGCACAACGTGGGGGGTAAAGGTAATTCTTATCTCCTGGCCTAAAAGAAGACCCAGTTCCCTTTCAATCTCGTACACATGCTGGTGCCCGGATATCTTGTAGGCATTCATGGATTCGTAGCGGGCCGGATAATGAAAAGTGGGATTAGGGGATTTTCCAGCCCCGGATACTCCTGTTTTGGCGTCGCAAATAATCGATTGAGGTTCAATAAGCCGCGATTTTATGGCAGGGGAGAGCCCGAGAATACAACTGACCGCAAAACAGCCGGGGTTCCCTACCAGGTTGGAACGGGAGATTTCGCTCCTGTGCAACTCCGCCAGTCCATAAACCGACTCAGGCAAGAGCTGGGGAGAAGCGTGCTTTTGAGCGCGCCCAATTCGAGCCGCATATCCTTTGTAGGTCTCAAAATCGTTGAAGCGGAAATCGCCGCTATAGTCAATGACCTTGGCCCCCTTTTCTAGCCAAGAGGGGGCTATTTCCTGACCCACACCGTCCGGCGTAGCAAAAAAGACTACCTGAAAATCACGAGGACAGTCTGGATCATCCGGGGCTATGAGTGGCAAGTCGCAAAACCCTGTCAGGTGAGGGTACAGATCGCTAATAGGCTTGCCCACATCCTGTTTGTCAATGAGGGCCACGATCTCTGCATATGGATGGTTTTGGAGAAGTTCAATCGCTCCACAACCGCCGTAGCCCCCGGCTCCAATAATGCCCACTCTTATTTTGTCCATCTAGGAAACCCCAGCCGTCAAATATTAAATCGAAAATTGATAATATCTCCATCCTTTACTTGATATTCTTTTCCTTCAAGGCGAGCAAATCCAGCTTTTTTAGCTTCCTGAAAAGAACCGCAGGCCCTGAGGTCTTCAAAAGATAAAACCTCGGCCCGGATGAAGCCCTTTTTCATGTCCGTATGGACCGTCCCTGCAGCCTCCAGGGCAGGAGTTCCTGCCGCAATAGACCATGCCCTCACCTCATCAGAAAGGACTGTAAAGAAGGAAATGTAGTTCAACAGACGGTAGGATGTCTTTATAACACGGTCAAGGGCTGATTCCTGGATATTGTAAGCCTCGCGGAATTCTTGCGCCTCCTCATGTGACATGGTAGCGATGTCCATTTCAAGCCTGCCCCGGACCACTAGCAATTCAATACCCTCGGGCTTTTTACCCCACCCTGGCAATACCTCGTCCTCATCATCGTTATTGATGATGACGAGGATCGGTTTTGCGCAGAGGAACGTGAAGCCCCTGAGCGCAGGGTGCAATGCCAACTCCTGTCTGTGGCGCAGTGGCTCACCTTTCTCCAGTAGCTCGCAGCAGGATCTAAGCAGGGAGTATTCGTCTCCTTCAGGCTTCTTTCCTCTTTTCTTGTCAAGTTCTATCCGCTCGATCCGCTTTTCCGCGACTGCAAGATCGCTCAGGATCATCTCTTCTTCAGTCTGCCAGAAGTCTTCCTCGGGTGTAGGAGGAAGAGAGCCGCCAGGCGGTC
>DATKYC010000349.1:0-2555 GCA_035528695.1 Acidobacteriota bacterium
GATAAATCCAGGTTCATCTCTTTCATCATGTCCTCCTTTCGCAAAAATCACACATCAGAAATAGCTATCCGGAAAATGCTTTCGCCAAAGCTGCTTATGGCTGCGCTCAGGCATCACTATAAAATTTACCTTACTTTTGAACATGCCTGCAAGTGGAATATACAATGTAAAAAAGTTGCCTTTACTTCTTAGATAATTGAAAATAAGAACAATCTCAGAGGGGACGAAGTCTCCAGATAATGATGAAGAAAGGAGCCAGAATGAAATTTGTTATTATTGGTGGTGATGCGGCGGGGATGAGCGCTGCCAGTCGCGCCAAGAGAAATCTATCGGATCTGGAAGTCATCGTCCTGGAGCAGACCAGGGATGTCTCCTACAGTGCGTGCGGCATGCCCTATAATATTGCTGATCCAGAACGAGAGATGGATGACCTAGTGGTCCGTCACCCCCATGTATTCAGAGAGAAACAGGGGATCGACTTGAGAACCGGGCACCAGGTCAAGTTCATTGATCGTCCTGCCAAAACAGTCGTCGGCAGTGACTTCGAGGGCCGGGAGTTTCACATTCCCTATGACAAACTGTTGATCGCCACGGGTGCCTCTCCTATCATACCCAGCCTCCCCGGCTTTGATCTCCCTGGCGTCATGGCCCTGAAATCACTTGAGGATGGCCGCAGGATCAAGGAGTTCATTCGAACTCAGGGGGTCACGAAGGCTGTCATCATGGGTATGGGATATATCTCCCTTGAGATGTGCGAGGCTCTTAGAACCAGAGGTATCGGTGTCGACATGGTAAAACCACGTCCAGTCTTTATCCCATGGATCAACGAGAAACTGTCCTCAATGGTGAGAGAAGAAGTAGAGACCAATGGCGTCAACATCCATCTTGGGCACGAAGTTGACCGTATCGAAAAGGAAGGCAACACCCTAAGGGTCATTTGTTCCGGCCTTTTACTTGAAGGCCAGATGATCCTGGTGGGGGTGGGTGTAAGACCCGATAGTCAACTCGCTGCCAGAGCTGGTCTGGAGCTGGGCCCCTCTGGTGCCATCGCAGTGGACAGGACCCTCAGGACCTCTGATAAGGATATCTATGCTGCCGGGGATTGTGCAGATGCGTTTCATGTGGTTACTGGCCAGAGGGTCTGGATACCTCTGGCACTCAGGGCAAATAGAGGGGGGTGGGCGGTGGCGGACAATGTGACAGGGGCGAAGGTGGTGCTGGAAGGTGTAGCAGGTACAGCGGTATTCAAGGTCTTTGAACTGCAGGTTGCCCGAACCGGACTGAGCGTGGCAGAGGCTGAAGAATCCGGTTTTGAGCCGGTGGAGGTTGTCATCGAGAGTCGCTCCCGAGCTCATGCCCATCCCAGAGCCTCAAAAATTGCAGTCCAGATGGTTGGTGATAGAAAATCGGGCCGAATCCTTGGCGCCCAACTTGTGGGGAGAGAAGGTGTCGCCCACAGGGTCAACGCTCTGGCGGTTGCCCTGCACCAGAGAATGACTGTGGATGGATTCAGCCAGTGCGACCTCGCTTATGCACCCCCCTTCAGCCCTGTCTGGGATCCCATGCTCACTGCCGCCAACCAGCTTTTAAAAAGGCTATGAGGGTTTCGAAGGCTTCTGCCTCATGCGAGCTGCGTCTTGTCTAACAGAGAGAATAAAATAGGGCGGGTGTTTGTTATGCCGATAAGCGGGACCCTCCTTGCTTTCATCATTGTTATTCTACTTGTCTTCTCTTTTGTCTTTTACCCGCGCGTTGAAAGTTTCTTTATCTACTATCCTGAGGCCTCTTTTGAAACTCTCCCTTCGGACTGGCAGCTAACTTACGAGGATGTATATTTTGACACAGAGGACCACACCAGGCTCCATGGCTGGTTTTTCCCTCTGAAGGGAAACGCCCCGGTGATCCTCTTCTGTCATGGCAATGCAGGGAATATATCACACCGCCTAGAGAATATAGTGCTCCTCCTAAGGCAAAATCTGCAGGTCTTAATATTTGACTACCGAGGGTACGGGAAGAGCGGTGGACGGCCTTCAGAAAAGGGGCTGTATCTGGATGGACTGGCAGCATATGACTTCCTTGTGAAAAACAAGCACATACCCCGGGAAAGCATTGTGCCTTTTGGACGTTCCCTTGGCGCAGCGGTAGCCATTGAAATCGCTCTCCGAAGGGACGTGAGATCCCTCATCATAGAGAGCGCATTTACCTCGACAAAGGAGATGGCAAAAACGCTGTTTCTCTTTAAGATCTTTTCATACTTCTTGCCTCCCCACTACCATAACCGGGAAAGGCTTGGCCGGGTCATTGTTCCGAAGCTCATCATCCACGGGAGAGACGATGAGATCGTGCCCTTCTCAATGGGCGAAGAGCTGTATGACATTGCATCGGAACCAAAATATTTCTTCCCCATAGCACGTGCGCATCACAATGATACCTACCTAGTGGGAGGAAAGACATATTTCGAGAAATTGTCTGCCTTTGTGAGGGACTCGCGAATCTAATAGTTTTTTCCAAGTTCAACAGAACGGGCGCATGCCGCCCCCACTGCCTTCCGGATG
>DATKYC010000350.1:0-3699 GCA_035528695.1 Acidobacteriota bacterium
TTCTCTACGACAGTCTTCTCTCAATGTTTGAGATGAACGCGGATCTTGAACCAAGAGATATCGTCGTTATGATGCCCGACATTGAAGTATATGCCCCATTTATCCAGGCGGTTTTCGATATTCCCGGTGATGATCGCAAGAAGATCCCGTTCAGTATTGCCGATCGCACTGTGAGGTCCGAGAGCCTGGTGGCAGAGGCCTTCCTGGCAATTCTTGATCTTAGTGGCAGCCGGTTCCGTGCATCTGACGCCCTTTCCTTGCTCGAGTGCGTTTCGATCCGTCAAAGGTTTCATTTGTCGGAGGAAGATCTGCCCATCATACATCGATGGGTAATTGAAACGGGCATCAGGTGGGGCATCGACGCCCGACATCGGGAGGAATTGGGCCTCCAACCTCAATCTGAAAATACCTGGCGCTTCGGCCTGGAAAGGCTCCTCCTTGGGTATGCCATGCCAGGGCAAGAAGAGAAAATGTTCAGGGGTATCCTACCTTATGACTATTTGGAAGGGGACGAGGCACTGCTCTTGGGAAAGTTTGCAGAGTTCGCAGAGGCTCTCTTCTCTCATGTTCCAGGTCTTGGCGAGGCAAGAACACTTAGCGAATGGTCAAAATCGCTGATAGTGATCCTGGATCGCTTCTTTCTGCCAGAGGGCGAGGATGCAAGAGAGATTCATGTGATCCGGGATACTCTTCACAGCCTAACTAGACATGGGGAGCTTTCAGGATTTCATGAAGAGGTTGAATTAGAGGTCATTAAGGAATTCTTGGTGCGAGATCTTGAGAAGCAAGATTTCGGATTTGGCTTTATCACAGGCGGGGTGACTTTCTGCGCGATGCTGCCTATGCGAAGCATTCCTTTCAAGGTAATCTGCCTTGCCGGAATGAATAACGATGCATATCCGAGGCAAAGTAAAAAGCTCGGCTTCGATCTTATGGCAAAACATCCAAGGCCAGGGGATAGGTCCCGGAGAAAGGACGACCGTTATCTTTTTCTTGAGGCATTGCTATCAGCGAGAAACACGCTCTATATAAGCTATGTGGGGCAGAGCGTTCAGGATAACAGCCACATCCCTCCCTCTGTGATGATCAGCGAGCTTTTGGACTATATCGAACAGGCCTTTACCATTCCGCATAAGGCCATTACCGACCATGTCCTGACAACACACCGGCTCCAGGCCTTTAGTCCCAGCTATTTTAGAGGAGAAAAAAAATATCGTAGCTATTCTGAGGAAAATTTCCAGGCTGCCCGTAGGGCGGTAGAGGAACGAATACCGCCTAAACCTTTCCTTTCCAAGAGGCTGCCAGAACCTTCAGAGGAATGGAAGGCACTTCACCTTGGACAGCTCTCCAGGTTCTTTGGAAACCCTGCCAGGTACCTTCTTAGAGAGCGTCTCGGAATTCGTCTTGAGATGCGCTCCAACCGGCTTAACGATATAGAACCCTTTGAGGTGGAAGGCCTGGATAAATACCATCTAGAACAGATGCTTGTGGAAAAAGGAACTTCAGGGTGGGATTTGAAGGGATTCGGAGCGATCGCCAAGGCTTCTGGTCAGCTTCCCCATGGGACGCTCGGAGAGTGTTTCTATGAGAGGATTAGAGAGGGCGCCGAAGAATTTGTGGATATGGTGAAAGCCCGTATCGGGGAGAGGCCTTTGCCTGCCTTCGAATCAAAAATCTGGTTGGCAGGATGTGTACTGAAAGCACGGTTAGGGCGTGTTTATCCGGAGGGGTTGATTCACTATCGCTATGCAAAGTTAAAGGCCAAAGACCATTTCGGCATATGGCTCCCACACCTCTTTCTAAATTGTTCAGCACCCACACAGTATCCTCGCAATAGCATTCTCCTCGGTAAGGGCGAAATCTGGGTGTATGCTCCTTTGGAAGGGAGCAAAGAAATTCTAGAAGGCCTTCTTGAAAGGTATATGGAAGGGTTGAGTAAACCACTCCCTTTTTTCCCTGAGGCTTCCCTGGAATATGCGGAAGGGCTTATTGAAAAGGGGAAATCCGAGGAGGTGGCACTGGTGGAGGCCAAGAAGAGGTGGAAGGGGAGTGACTTTAGCCGGGGAGAAGCGGAGGATGAGTACTATAAGATTTGTTTTGGGGAAACTGATCCCCTGGATGCTGAGTTCCAGGAACTGGCCATAGAGATTCTTGCCCCGCTCATAGAGTCTCGAAAGAGGTTGGTAAAATGATCCCTTTTAAAGACTTTGATCCTGTAAATATCCCCCTGGAGGGGACCAATCTCATCGAGGCGAGCGCGGGCACTGGAAAGACCTACACAATCTCCTCCCTGTACCTCAGGCTTATCCTGGAGAATAGCCTCTCCGTAAGTGAGATCCTGGTAGTCACCTTTACCAAGGCTGCCACTGAGGAACTCAGAGACAGGATCCGCAGGAAGTTGCTGGAAGGCATGCAGGCCTTTTCCACGGGGCACTCTCAGGATGAGTTCCTGCATGCATTGCTGGAAAAATATGGAAGGTCTGTCGAGACACCATTGAGATGTCTCAGGGAGGCACTTCGCGATTTTGATGAGGCCGCCATATACACCATACACGGTTTTTGCCAGCGCCTTCTCTTTGAGAATGCCTTTGAAACAGGATCTGCTTTTGACACGGAACTTATTACCAATGAGGAAGACTTGCGGCAGGAAATTGCCCGTGACTTCTGGCGGGGGCATTTTTACCAGGCTCCGCCGGAGCTGGTTAACTATATCCTGAGCAAGGGAATTTCACCATCGAACTTCTTTGAACGCCTAAAGGCAGGTCTGGTCCATCCGGATTTGAGGGTGATTCCGGATATGGCCGTGCCTGGAATGAAGTCCCTCGATCTATTTAGAGAAGCAGTTAAGAAACTCAGATCTACCTGGCCACATGAGAGAGAGGTGGTGGGGGAAAAACTAATGGACGAGGGTCTCAATGGGCGTATTTATGGAACGACTAAACCGGTTCCAAATGCCTCTTCCGGAAGGGAGCGAGTGGTATCTGAGTTGCTCGCGAACATGGACCGTCTTGTGGCGTCTCAAAACACAACCTTTCCTCTGTTTCCCCGCTTTGAAAAGCTCACGTTCAATGTACTTACGTCTTCCACAAAAAAAGGACATGCACCGCCCGAGCATGAGATATTCCATCTTTGCGACGAAGTGGCGGAAAAAGGCAAGGCCTTAGAGAGCGATATGGAACTATTTATCCTGTTCCTCAAGGGGGAGATATTCAGATTCGCAAGAGAAGAGCTTGGCACAAGAAAGAAGGAATGGAACATACGCTCCTTTGATGACCTGGTGAGGGACGTAACAAGAGCGCTCCAGGATCAAGGAGGGACTAACCTTGCTAGAGAGGTGAGGACAAACTATAAAGCAGCGCTCATTGATGAATTCCAGGATACCGATCCGATCCAATACGCCATATTTAAGACCCTCTTTGGAACCGAGAATGGCATACTATTTTTGATCGGAGACCCCAAGCAGGCAATATACGGTTTTCGGGGGGCTGATCTCTTCACCTATTTGAAAGCAGCAGCACAGGTGGAAAACCGCTATACCCTCCGGAAGAACTGGCGATCAGAGTCCGACCTGGTGGCATCCCTAAACACCATGTTTTCCCGAAAAAGCCATCCCTTCATCTACAGGGAGATTCCCTATGTATCTATAGTGACTGGAAAAAAGAGAGGGCAGGCCTGCCTTAGCCTGGAACAGAATCGGGA
>DATKYC010000351.1:0-2712 GCA_035528695.1 Acidobacteriota bacterium
TTCTTTCTGAGCTTCGACCTCTGTAGCTGGCCTTTCATCCTCCACAGCGATGATACGGTGCGGAGACAGGCTTTCCACAGTAAATGGACCGGTAACGCGGATGCGTTTATTATCTTCATAGGGCTGGTCGTAAAGGGTTTCCGTCTCCGCATATCGGGCGATGGCGGCGTCTATTTCTTTACGGCTCATGCCCTCTTTGATATCAGGGTTATTGGCGATAGACCTGAGCATGATATGCGGCACTCGTTTGTAGACGAAGCCCTTCCTGATATCGCCTGCGGTCTTATATTCCGGGGGCACCCTGCCGGTAAGCTCTGATTCTTTCTTAATACCCTCTGAGGAATCGGCAAGTAGGTAGTATAGGAACTTTGCCGCCATGAGGCGGGTGCGCGCCAGCGCCAGCGCCACGCGGCTGGTATCAATGGTTATCCAACGCCGACCCCACTGCTCCGCCACATAGGCGGTGGTACCGCTGCCACAGGTAGGGTCAAGCACCAGGTCACCCGGGTCTGTAGTCATGAGTAAGCATCGCTCAATTACCTTCTGTAGAGTCTGTACAACATATATCTTTTCTGAGGAATATCCACTTATCGTGGTATCATCCCAAATATTGTTTATTGGTTGGATAGGAAAATCGTCAAGATAACGCTTATAATAAACCGTATTTTCTAGAAACCACAGTCTGTTTGCCCTAGCAAGAACCTGTAATCCTTTAACGGAAGTTTTCCATGAACCTGACTTGAGCCGGTATGTATTTCCGTTCCAAGTGAAGCGATTTTCTGGAGTATCTCCAGGCCCGGATTGTGAAGTTAGGTTATCAATTCTAAATCTTTTGCCTTGTAATAAATAACCTTCATCTTGAAGTTGGTCATCATTTAGCTTTGTTACACTTCCATCCTCAGCTTCGAAGTAATTGTACGCGGTGTCGGCGTATTCCCTACTTCGTGGTTTGAATATTTCTCGATATTTTGCTTGATTAGTATCCTTCGTATACCAGAGTAAATAATCATTCGCTGGAGGTAAATACCTACTGGTTTGGCTTGATGTTTTCAGGAAAGCAATCTCAGAGACGAAATTCTCACTCCCAAACACCTCATCCATCAGGCACCGTACCAGGTGCACATTCTCGGTACCTATCTGCACAAATACGCTGCCAGTTTCCGTGAGCAGGTCGCGTGCCACCACCAGCCGGTCACGAAGGTAAGCAAGATAAGAATGAATGCCCAGCTTCCAGGTATCCCTGAAGGCTTTGATTTGCTCTGGCTGGCGGGTGGCATCACCGACGCTGCCGTCCTTCACATCCCGCTTGCGAGTGCTCACCTGCCAGTTCGAGCCGAACTTGATGCCATAGGGCGGGTCAATGTAAATCATCTGCACCCTGCCCTTAAGCCCCTCTTTCTCCGCCAGGGAGGTCATCACTAGCAGGGAATCACCCAGAATCATGCGGTTTGTCCAGTTCTGCTCGTGCTGGTAAAACTCTACCAGTTCCTCGAACTGGAGGCCGTTAAAATCGGCAAACAAATCGAGCTGGGCGGGCTTGCCCTTTTTTGCTTGGGCACGCAGGTCTTCGATAATATGCTTGGGGTGAATCTTCTCCTGTATATAAACGGGGACAGCGGGCACTTCCAAATCCTGGGAGTCCTGCTCGTCCTTACCTCTCCAGACAAGCTGGGGGTCAAGGGAAGGGTCACGCGGATACATAATGGTCTTGGGGCTGGCTTCATCTTTGACAACGAAATCGCGCAGCTCCTCAGTGGGGATATTGGCACGCCGTTCCTTATATTTGAATGCCTCGATATTAACAGACGTTTTTTTCTTCTCACTCTTTGCCATAATCAGTCCTCCTTGGTTTCTACTCGGCCAAAGAGTAGCTCTAGTCTTCCCCTAATTAGCTTTTCCCGTTCGGCAAGAAACCCTTCGAAATTCTCGAATTTCCACAATTCAGGATCAGGTGGTATTAGATGTCGCTTCAAGAAAGTCTTGTCTCGTGTTTTTAACCACCGATCAAAAGGCGTGTCCAGTTTTTCTTGATTCTCGTAAGATAGCAGGAGTTCAAGATTAGCGAGCGAATTCTTCCACCCGGCATAATCCAGGTATTGCTGTCTGGAAAACCCGGCTTCATGCATGTAGTTCCAGGAGAACATAGATTTGGGGAATATGTGGTCTTTGTGGTACTTGATGGTGCCCCATTTATTGTCGTCATAGAGAAGGGAGAGGGCGAGAAATGACAGCCTGTCATCGTAAGTTATTTCAAGATAGTCATTGACTGCCTGTTCATTGAAATATGATAGCCTCCCAAGTCTTGCTGTTTCCGCGTTTATTTCCGAAAACGGATAATCTTCAGCTCCGCTGTTGTTCCTTAGCACCTCTCTGATTTTGGACAGAATGTTATCTGACGAACCGCCGAATACTCCATTCAAAAGGGCCATCGTTATCCAGCATCGCACCGCTGCCGCGTTCTTTGCGTCAAATGGTGTCTCCTTAAATAGAGTGAGATTGGGGTGCTGAATAAAGTAATATGCAAGTGGTATTACAGCATTGGCGCTGGCAAGCGTATTGCCGTCAATACCGAAGCTGTTTATGAGTTCGACAGCCCTTTCTATCGCACCCTTGATCGCATCCCAGTTCCTTTGTATAGTCGACAGGTTTTGTACGTTAAAGTTCTGGACTTTGTACGCGACTGGGAGATCAGACAAAACAAGGCAAGATTTC
>DATKYC010000352.1:0-6205 GCA_035528695.1 Acidobacteriota bacterium
AAACGCAGATCCCGAGAGGGGCGTACCTTCACCCAAGAACATTTGGGCCATAGGATTTTGAAATTTCCGTCTTCAATCCAATCATGACCCATCCCACCAACAGTGGAGGATTACGCTATGCTGCTACATGAAAAGATTGCATCAGGTAAATTTGTCATTGTGGGGGAATTTGAACCACCAAAAGGTGCCGATTTTTCATCTCTTTTGACCAATGCCAACCATGTTCGGGGCCGAGTTGACGCCCTGGTCGTACCAGAAATGGCTAACGCCGTGATGAAGGCCTCTTCTCTTGGCGGAAGCGCATATCTTCAGACGCATGGCTTCGAAACAGTATTTCAGATCAGTTGCAGAGACCGTAACAGGTTGGCCCTCCAAGCTGACATCCTGGCTGCTGCAGCCTTAGGCATACCTAATATTATGGCGGTAACCGGGGAGGACATAACCTTTGGGGATCATCATCAGGCAAGGGCAGTATATGACCTCAATTTACTTCAGCTTTTGGAAGTGCTTCAGGGGCTTCAACAAGGCAAAGATATGGCGGGAATCGAACTGCGGGGTTCCCCACAGTTTTTTGTCGGTACCACCTTTAATGCAGGGGCTACCGGTGGGGCTTTAGATGTTGAGTTGGCCGAGCTTAATAAGAAAATTGACCTGGGTATCCAATTTATCATTACCAGCCCTGTTTTTGAAGTTAGCCGTCTCCAGCAAATAGCCAAAAGGATCGACACCAGCCGCGTGGCGGTTATTCCCACCGTTATGATACTGAAATCAGCCGGTATGGCCCGTTATATTGATAGGAATATCAGGAACATCTCCATCCCTCCCCATATAATCCAATCCATACAGAAAGCTGCCGACAAGGTACGGCAATGCATGAAAATAGCGGGTGAAACGATAGCTAGTCTTAAAGAGGCAGGAATGGGGGGTGTGTTGATTTCGACGATCGGGTGGGAAGACAAGCTCCCCCTCGTGCTGGACGAAGCAAGAATATGAGAAAGGAAGTGGAAATAATGTCTGAGAATCAAGCAAGAGCGGTATCAGGATCAGTCATGATCATTGGGGGTGGTATTGCTGGTATGCAGTCCGCCCTGGATCTCGCAAACTCGGGGTATTATGTCTATCTCATTGAAAAATCGCCGGCTATTGGCGGGATGATGTCTCAGCTTGACAAGACATTTCCTACCAATGACTGTGCCATGTGAGTGATCTCACCCAAACTGGTCGAGGTCGGCCGGCATCTCAATATCGAGCTTATAACCAACGCTGAGCCAATAGAGGTCAGTGGCGAGGAAGGTGGATTCAGGGTCAAGCTCCTCAAAAGGCCCAGATATGTTGACTTGCAAAAGTGCACAGGTTGCGGGCTTTGTGCTGAGTCTCACCTGCCCGAGGAATTTGAAGAGTTCGAAGGGGAGATTTGGGTAGACAGGATCAAGATAGATGAATCCAAATGTATCCAGTGCGGAGACTGTGTCGCAGCGTGTGTTCAAGAAAATAAGGAGACGCACGGAATGACAAACATTGCGCATGAGAGGCGTCAAGGGCTGTCACTCCCTCCTGAGACAAGAGCAGAGAAAAAGCCAGACATCCTTGCGCAAGAAGTTGCGTCAATGGAGCTCCCCGCGCGAATGGAATTCTGGCAGAAGGAACTAAGCAAATGCATCAAATGTTATGGATGTCGCGATGTATGCCCCCTTTGCATATGTGATGATTGTGAATTGGAACAGCCCGAGTGGGTCATACCCGGACAGATCCCACCACACGTGCCTTTGTTTCACCTGATAAGGGCCTACCATCTGGCTGAGAGCTGCGTTGGATGCGGTGAGTGTGAGGCCACCTGCCCGATGAATATCCCGCTAAGGACCATTCAGAACTGGGTGCGTCGACAAGACCCTGAAATACTTTTCGAGTTTGTCCCGGGACTAGAGCCTCAGATGAAAGAGAAACTAATTGAATCTCTAAAGAATAGACCTATCAGTGAGAGGGGGTTTAGGAGATGAGCCTGGATTTTCAACTTACGACCTGCCCTTTTTGTGGATGTGGCTGCGAATTCTACCTTCAGGTTGTTGACGGCGAAATAACCGGGGTGGTGCCGTGCAAAACCGATCTTGTAAGTGAGGGCACACTATGCATCAAAGGCAGAAACGCGCATGAATTTGTGCAACACGAGGATCGATTAAAAAAGCCTTTGATTAAAGAGAACGGGAAGTTTGTGGAGACTAGCTGGGAGAATGCCCTCGATATCGTGAGCAAAAAATTGGGAGAGATCAAGGAAGGCTTTGGCCCGGATGCCATAGGCTTCCTATCCTCAGCCAGATGTACCAATGAAGAGAACTTCCTCTTGATGAAATTCGCCAGGGGAGTTATAGGCACCAACAACATCGATCACTGTGCCCGTCTCTGACATTCCCCGACCGTGGCCGGTCTGGCCGCAGCCTTTGGAAGTGGTGCCATGACGAACTCCATTACAGAGGTGGAAGGTGCTGGCTGCATATTTGTTATCGGTAGCAACACCCTGGAACAGCACCCCGCGATTGGGGCAAAGGTTATGAAGGCCAAAGAGAGGGGGGCCAAGTTAATAGTTGCTGATCCTCGACTGGTACCTTTGGCCAAATTTGCCGATGTCTTCTTGCAGATCAAACCCGGAACCGATGCCTGCATGCTCAATGGCTTGATGAATATAATGCTTAGAGAAGGCTTGGAAGATAAGGAATTCATTAGAGAACGGACGGAGGGATTCGAGGAATTCAAGAAAAAGGCTGAGCAGTACTCCCCGGATAGGGTACAAGAAATATGCGGTATTAAAAAGGAGGATTTGGAAAAAGCTGCCCGCTTGTTTGGAGAGGCTGAGAAGGCAATGATCCTTTATTGTATGGGGGTCACCCAGCATACATCCGGGTGCGATAATGTGAAATCAGTCGCCAATCTAGCCCTTCTCACCGGAAACGTTGGCCGGGAATTTACCGGTGTCAATCCCTTAAGAGGACAAAACAACGTGCAGGGCGCCTGTGATGTGGGTGCACTTCCCAATGTGTTCTCCGGCTATCAGCCGGTTCAGGATAAGGCAGCAAGAGAAAAATTTGAGAAGGCGTGGGGCGAAAGGCTTCCTGAACAGCCTGGGCTCACTTTGATGGAAATGATAAATGCCGCTTGTGATGGCTCTCTCAAGGCATTGTATATCATGGGTGAGAATCCAATGGTCTCCGACCCGGACATAAGCCATGTAAAAAAGGGCCTGGAAAGCCTTGATTTTCTGGTTGTGCAAGACATATTCCTCTCAGAAACTGCGATGTTTGCGGATGTGGTGCTCCCGGCCGCTTCTTTTGCCGAGAAGGAAGGGACCTTTACCTCTACTGACAGGCATGTGTTAAGGGTGAGGAAGGCAATTGAGCCGGTGGGCGAGAGTAAGCCTGACCTGGAGATCATAAGTCGGCTTGCCCGAAAGATGGGCGCTTCGGATTTTGTGTATGATTCAGCCAAAGCGGTGATGGAGGAGATTGCCGCGGTTACCCCAAGCTATGGTGGGATCTCCTATGATCGTCTGGACAGTGGGGAGAGCCTCGCCTGGCCCTGCCCTAACCCGGATCATCCGGGGACCAAATTCTTGCACGAGAAAACCTTTGCCCGTGGCAAAGGGCAATTTACCCCCGTCGATCACAAAGACCCTGCTGAATTGCCCGATGAAGAATTTCCTTTCATCCTCACAACCGGAAGAGTGGCGTTCCAATATCATACCGGCACCATGACTCGGAGGATCTCTTCACTGGCTAGAGAGGCGCCTACTGGATTTGTAGAACTCAATCCTAAAGATGCCCGGAAACTGAACCTGTCGCAGGGCGAAAGGGTAAAGGTGAGATCAAGAAGGGGGGAAATCGAGATTGATGCTTTTGTAACCGATAGCATTACTCCGGGCGTGGTATTCATCCCCTTCCACTTTGCCGAGTGTGCGGCCAACCAACTTACAAACAGTAGCCTGGACCCAGAGGCCAAGATACCTGAATTCAAGGTATGCGCGGTCTCTTTAAGTAAGGCGGAGGTAAGATAATGCTTGAAACCATCAGAAAAAACGCCCGCAAGTTATTGGAAGACGGCTTCGACGGGGTAATAGGATTGAGAAAAAGATGGGGACACGTGGGACCCTATCTCTTCACTAATCCTGAAGAGCTCGAAGAGCTGGAAATAGAACCCAAGTCTCCCCTGTCCGGCATTATCTGTGCACTTCAGTCAAGATGGCCGGACAAGAAATGGGCTGCGGTGGTAAGAGGCTGTGATGAACGGGCATTGAAGGAGTTGGAAAAGAGAGGGAAATGTAAGAGGGAGGAGCTCTCCTTTATTGGTGTGGCGTGTAGTCAGGAGCAGGCAGAAGAGTGTAACTGTGAGAAACCTATCTACACTACCACAACTTGTACCGGTTGCTGGAAGTGTATCGAAGAATGTGAAAAAGCTGCAATAGAAAGGATAAATGTCTGCCCGATTCTCATTCCCAGTGAGTACAATTTAGGCCTTACCCAGAGGAAGGCCATATACGTTCCATATGCCCAGGCCGTTCCCCTCAAGTATACGCGAGACAGCGAACACTGCCTAAAAATCAGGGATAAACTTGACTGCAAAGGATGCCTGAATATCTGTGAAGCAAAGGCGGTGATGACAGAAGACCAGCCTAAGGAAGAGACGGTAGAAGTCGGCTCCATAGTCGTTACGGCTGGCGCGGAACTCTTTGATGCAAACAAAGCATATGACTTGGGATACGGGAGGTTCCCTAACGTCTTAACCAGCCTAGAATTCGAGCGTATCTTGAGCGCTTCAGGGCCGACCTTTGGACATCTTTTGAGACCCTCTGATCGAAAGGAACCCAAAAGTATCGCCTGGCTACAATGTGTGGGTTCACGTGATACCGCCCATTTTGCAAAGGGCTATTGCTCCGCTGTGTGCTGCATGTACGCGGTAAAAGATGCTATGGTCGCCAAAGAGCACAGCAAAGAACCCCTGGATGCGGCCATCTTCTTTATGGATATGCGCACATTCGGAAAGGACTTTGAAAAATACTATGACCGCGCCAGGGATGATCATGGAGTGAGATTTGTAAAGACCAGGATCCCCGCAGTACAACCGGTTCCTGGTAGCGATGACCTTCTTCTCACCTATTCTGATGAAGCCGGGGGGCTGCATAAAGAGGTTTTTGATATGGTCGTGCTCTCGGTGGGCCTACAGGTCAGTGAGAGCACTGTTGATCTTGCCAAACGACTCGGGATTACCCTGGATAAATACAACTTTGCAGCCACGAACCCGTTTACCCCTGTGAGTACTTCAAGGCCGGGCATATACGCGTGCGGTACCTTCCAGGGACCAAAAGACATCCCCAGTTCCATAACAGAAGCAAGTGCTGCTGCCGGCGTTGCAGGAATGGCCCTGAGTGAGGCACGATGGACAGACACCAAGACCCTGGAAATCCCCGAAGAGCTGGATGTCTCCGAGGAAGAGCCGAGAATTGGGGTCTTTGTCTGTAACTGCGGTATAAATATCGGCGGCGTGGTAGATGTCCCGGCGGTCACCGAGTATGCCGCCACCCTCCCCCATGTCTTCTTTACCGAAGAAAACCTCTTTACTTGCGCCCAGGATACCCAGGACAAAATCAAAGAGGTAATTAGGGAACAGAAGCTGAACCGTGTGGTGGTAGCCTCATGCACTCCTAGGACCCATGAACCCTTGTTCCAGGACACTCTTCAGGCGTGCGGCCTTAATAAATACCTTTTTGAGATGGCGAATATCAGAGACCAAGACTCGTGGGTCCACAGTTCTGACCCAGCCACTGCCACAATAAAAGCCAAGGATCTTATCAGGATGGCGGTGGCGAGGGCGGGTCTTCTCAAGCCACTGAAAGAGAAAAGGATCCCCATCAATAGGCGAGCCCTGGTGATTGGTGGTGGAGTCGCAGGTATGAATGCCGCCCTGGGGCTCGCAAAGCAGGGATTTGAATCGATTATTGTGGAGAAGGAAGAGGAACTCGGGGGACTTTCAAGACAACTGACAACCACAATTGAGGGCGCTGAGATCAGGACATACGTCAGGGAGCTTATTGAAGAGGTCGAAAAAAATGACAAGATCCAGGTCCTTACCAACGCACTAATTGTTGGCTTCAGCGGGTTTCAGGGAAACTTCACCACTGAAGTGATTGTTGGTCCTGCCATGTATGAGAGGAAAATCGAAC
>DATKYC010000353.1:0-2580 GCA_035528695.1 Acidobacteriota bacterium
TGTTCAAAGAAACCCTTCACAGGTGAAGCAATGCTAATGGTCTTTGGCATGATGAACCTCCTTTGAAATCGCCAATGGCGGGATAGCAAAGCGGCGATGAAACCGTTTGCCAGCTTTTTCCAAAAGCTGAGCCGTGGCTTGCAGGTAAACCTCAGTGTAAATGACGGAACTATGACCCAGATAAGTCGTTAATAAGGGTAGCTTGGCCGACAGATCTACCTCCTGCCAATACCATGCGGTTAGCCGGTTTACTGCAAAAGTATGACGAAGGTCGTGCAGACGCGGACCACGTTCCCCTTTAGGCCCTCTGAGACCAATGTTTCGAAGAGTCTCCAGAAAAATGTTTGTGATTCCATTAGGTGAATAGGCACCATCACCTCTTGAACTGACAAATACGGGGGCTGCAGGCTCGGTAGAGAATCCAGCCTTCTTGCGCTGACGCAGAAAAGCGGTAAGGTGGTGCGCAGTAGATGGTGAAAGGGGAACATATCGGTTTTTTTTAAACTTGGTCTTACGGATAGTTAACAATCGGCGTTTGAGATCAATGTCTGCGAGAGTTAATCTTAGGGCTTCTCCGATACGTAAACCAGTAGAGTAGAGCAGCCCAATTAGAGTATAGATAACCGCTGGTCGCAAGCTATCTTTAGGTCCAATCTTCTTGGTTGCAGCCATGATGGAACACACCTCCTGCTGCGAGTAAATATAGGGAGCAGAGCGTGTTCTGCGCGGAAGGAAGCTGGGGTGAACTAAACAGGTACGCGAATCGAATTGATTTAAATAGAGGCAGAACTGTCGCAAAACGCTGATACGGTTGATCCGGGTGCCTATGCTCAGGTGCTCCATATCCTTGATCCACCCCTCTGCAATTTTTTGGGTAATCGTTTCTCCTGGCTTCAGTTCACTCATCAGATAGCGATCAAGGTAGGTAAGTATTTTTCGATAGCTCTCTTCTTGGCGCCCTACTAAAGTGCGCATCTCGAAAAAGGATTGGAGCCAAAATGCGAGTGGACTTCTGAAAATGCATACTCCCATAATATCACCTCCCTTCTGGCCAGGGCATGACCACTTGCCGGAGTGCTTTTAGATCGGCTTTAGCATAAATGAATGTGGTATCAAGACAGCGATGGCCCAACACGTCAGCAATACATTTCATTGGCGAATCTTTAGCCAGTGCCCGAATGGCCCAGGAATGGCGAAGAGTGCTTGATCCGCTTCGTAATCTTTTGACTCCCGCCTTTTCCATATATCTACAAACGATCCTCGATATGGCGATGCTATTGAGCGGACGGAATGGCGCTCTTACCGACAGGAACACTTTTCGAGATAGACCCTCAGGACGGTGATGAAGATAAGCGAGGATTGCCTCACCCACCGAATCTAAAAGAGGCACCATGACCTCTTTCCCACCCTTTTGGGCCCGAATCCTAACCGTTGAGCGAGCCCAGAGGATATCTTCCAAATGCAACTCAGCAACACTTTTACCCCGGACGCCATATGCCATCATCATTATCATAACAGCATAATCCCTAGTACCAGTGGCCGTGTTCTTTGGAATTATTTTGAGGATACGTTGCAGTTCGGAATCTTCCATTCCTTTTGGCAGGCTTGTATTTCTGTAATAAGGGATTGATGGAATTACCCCTGAAAGGTCAGTGGCGGTATAGCCTTGTCGGGCGCAGAACCGGAGAAATTTCCGCAAGCTGCTGGCTAGGCGCCGAAGGTTATCCGGGCTTTCCTTGCAGTGCTGTTTTACATACGTCTCCAGATCTTTTGCTTTCAAGAGTTTCATATGCTTTCGCGAAACATTATCTTCCAATCCATCGAGAAATGCGCAAATCTGCCGATGTGAATGGTGAATGGTTGACTCACAAAGCTGACACTCTTCACGCAAATACCGCAGGTACGGATCAAGCATCCAGCTGTAACTTTTTCTTTTTGGTTTGATTTTTTTTAGTCTGAGTCCCTCAAACTCAACCAGGTACGAAAACAGTTTTTTTAACATCCCTCGAATGTCATTCCTGGGTGAATAAGATAGGTGTATGGTCCGAAAACCAGCAAGGTGATCATCCAGAAAGTCCTCAATTAGCGAGGGATCTAACTTGCTAAAAGGGATCCCCTTTTCGATCAGGTAGATGTTAAAAAAACAAGATTTTCTGAGGATCGCGGTACCCCTGCACATTTTATAGCCATTTTCTTTAAGATAGGCTGCGAACCTGTCAAAGCAGGGACCTAAGGGACCTCGGCGAAAATCCAACATTACCCGTCTGTCTTTAAACCAGTTCTCTAGCATGGCATGCCTCCTTTCCTTTAAAAGGGTTGAAATAGGAGGATCATAGCACGGTCCAATTATGTGGAGCTATCAAAGACTTGAGGTTGAATAGGAGGGCTTTAACGGTCGACCAGCACCAAAATGATCACATAAATCCCAGCTTCACATAACAAAGACATTTGCCGGATAAATAGAAATAATTAATGACAATGCCAATATCAGATGTTTCATATCTTAACCTCCTTTTGTGTACTTTCTATCAAGATGAAAAGTGATTTCATGCGGCCTATTTCAACATTGCATAATGCCCT
>DATKYC010000354.1:0-3287 GCA_035528695.1 Acidobacteriota bacterium
TCATTTGCCATATGCCTATGCCCCCCTTAGGTCCTTAAATCTTTTGGACTTCAAAGTATAACGGGGTAATTCTCCCGGTTTTGCGAGTTCGATATTGAACCTCAGGTTGGTCTTCATCTTTAACCGTTCAGTAAGCCTAGCCGTAAGCTCTGCCATGGCATCAGAGCCCATCTCTTCCTGAGGTTCTGCCTTGAGGGTGATCTCATCCATGATCCCTTTATTCTTAATGACGATCTCATACTCACTGATTACAGGGAATTCCTTTCTAAGAATTTCCTCCACCGAAACCGGGGTAAAAAGCACACCCCGGATTTTTCTCAAATCATCTGTCCTGCCCGCGACCTCGGAAATCATCATGGACGTCCTGCCACAGGGGCATCCATCCGTTCCTCTCCTGACCACATCCTTGGTGTTGAAACGGACCAGAGGAAAGGAATGCCTGCCAAGGGGCGTCACCACGGCCACGCCCAGTTCCCCCTCTTCCACCTCCCTGCTCAACGTCTCCATATCAAGGATTTCCACCAGGAAAAAAGGCTCCATGATGTGAAGGCCGTTCCGCTCCCGGCACATGGCGGCCCATGCGCAGGGCTCCGTTCCGCCAATGTGGTCATAGACCCCCGCTCCCCACGCCTCCTCGAGCATATTGCGGGTCGCCTGGGGCAGGGGTTCTCCGGCACACTGCATCCTTTTTATACCGATTTCCTTCGGATCCACTCCCATCTTTTTAGCCGCCTCAGCCATGTGAAGACCGTAGGTGGGGGTATTCATCAGGGCGGTCGCCTTTACCTCCATCATCTTATTGATTCTACCCCTTGTATCAAGGGCACCACCAGGCACGACTTCACAACCCAACTTTTCGGCCGCATAATGCCCCTCCCAAAAGGCAACGTATACATTGTATCCGAAGGGGACAAAAACCCTGTCTGTCTCCCGAAAGCCTGCCATCCAGAGGATGTGACACCAGACCTCCACGCGCCACTGCCAGCTTTCATAGGTCTCCGGGACATAGACGGGTTTTCCCGTGGTGCCCGAGGTCTGGCGGAAATCGCTCACTTCCTTAAGATCTACTCCTAAGATATCGCCATAAATGGTGGGCTCTTCTCTCTCTTGAGCTATCCGGAGATCCTCCTTATCGGTCAGAGGCAAGCTCTTTAGATCTTCTCTGGTTCTGATATCCTCCGGCTCGATGCCCTCAAATTTCTTGCGATAAAAGACAGAATGTTCCTTGGCATAGCGCATGTACTTACGAAAATTTTTCAATTCGATCTCCACAAGCTTTTCACGGGGCAAAGTCTCCAAAAAGGGATTCCAATATTCCATGATCCTTGCAGGCATTTCAGATTACCCTCCAAAGGTATTCAAACCTACTCTTGTAAATCGCCTCTTGCCTAAAATAGACCGAAACAGCTTCAATCACGATACTTCCTCATCCTAAAGAAAAGTGAATTTCTATTTTTTTTCTATCTCTTTTAGAAACTCGGAATAACGCCGGATGACCTCATCAGTAACCTGTCTTTTCAAACCCACTGCCCAGATAGCAGCCTGGGAATCAGGTCTGTTAATATTTAAAGGAACCGCGAAGGCACATATTCCTTCAATTAATTGAAATGTTCTTTATAGAAAACAGATGTTCTTTAAGTAAAACTTTAACGCAAGGTTGTCAAAAAGAAAATAAGATGATAAATGGGGATCTTGAATAAGTTTGCAGAAGGATCTTTCACCCCTTTCTCTGGAGAAATGACTTGGCTAATATAGACGCTATTGCCATCGTAGGGACATTCGATTCTAAAGGCGAAGAACACCTCTTTCTTAAGAAAAGCATTGAACGGAGAGGTCTCCGCACCCTGGCATTCAATGTGGGTACTAAAGCCCCTTCTCCTTTTCCGGCAGATGTGGATCTGTTTTTAGAGCTAAAAAATGAGATAGAAACTATCCATAGTCGGGACAAAGTCATCCAGGCCATACTTCTGCGCGCACAAGTACTTATTAAAGAACTCTATGATAATGGGCAAATCTGCGGAGTAATTTCAGCCGGAGGTGGGACCGGAACTCATCTCTGCACCAGTATCATGCGGGTTCTCCCTTTGGGGGTTCCCAAAGTCATGGTCTCCACTGTGGCATCCCGGAACATGGCAAACATCGTAGGAACTAAGGACGTCACAATGATGCACAGCGTGGTGGATCTCCTTGGAGTAAACAGCATCTCTGGTGGCGTCCTGGACAGGGCAGCAGGGGCAATTTGTGGAATGGTACAGAGCCAATGGAAGGCCAAAGGGGAGAAAAAGCGCATTGCTCTTACCATGTTCGGGTTTATCACACAAGCGGCTGAAGCCATTAAGCAATTCCTGGAGGATATGGGATATGAGGTGATCGCCTTTCACGCCAACGGTACGGGTGGCACGGCCATGGAAGAGCTGACAGCAGAGGGTTATTTTGACGGCATCCTGGATCTTGCCACCCATGAACTGGCGGATGAACTGAAAAACGGCTATTGCGCAGGTATTGGCCCTGAAAGACTCATGCCGCCAGAGGGGTCGGACATTCCCCGTCTGGTGGTGCCCGGGGGATTAGACTGCGCTGTTCTGGAGTTTACCCGGAATAACATCCCCGATGAATTCAGGGATCGAAAGATTTTTTTCTATGATTTTCGCTCCGCCATCCGGCTCAATACTGAGGAGACCCAATTCCTCGCGGCTCAACTCGCTGAAAAGCTCAATCATAATCCCACCAATATCAAGGTGCTCGTTCCTTCCCTGGGCTGGTCTGAGGCTGATCAGGAAAGTGGACCATTGCATGATCCAACGATCAACAAGGCCTTTATGCTGAAGCTGAAGGAAAGTTTAAACCCCCGGATCGAGATCAAAGAGGTGGACCTTCACATCAATGACCCCGCTTTCGCGAAGATAGCATCAAAAATAATGGATGGGATGCTTGCATCCCCCTCCTTCTACTCAGGTTCACGGTTCTAGTGTTCACGCCTGCCCTCCCCGTCCCGAGACCGGGACGGGATCGGGAGGCGCGACTTGATATGCATTCTTCAAACGATCGCACTGAATTCTACGCCAGGAGTTTCTACGCAACGGGAGAGGAAAGCCAGGTCTGGGCCAGGGGTTCACGGTTGAAGAGAGATGAAGATTGAACGGTTTGAAGATATTGAGGCTTGGCAACTGGTACGCGAGTTGACGCGAAAAGTGTACAGGCTGACGAAGAAGCCAGGATTTGCGAAGGACTACGGGGTTGAAGAAACAGATACAAGATGCTGCCGGATCATCGATGCATAATATTGC
>DATKYC010000355.1:0-4615 GCA_035528695.1 Acidobacteriota bacterium
GTCTCAGAGTTGGCCGGTGTGATGCAAGTGGCGGGTCTCCATGGCGGGGGTTCCCCCCAGATGGAGACGATTACCATGATGAACCGATATGATGTTGAGAGCTTAAAGAGCATAGCGAAATACCTGTTCGGGATAGAGGAAGAGCTTCCTAAATATGATAGATCGACCGTGACTCCGAGGAAGATGCTCGAGAAGTTTCGAAAACTAATGAGCGGTAAATGAGCCCTACAAAAGGAGTACCAGCATGAGAAAGCCGATTGTCGCTATCGTCAATTACGAGAATCCCTTGGAATCTGTCCGAAAGGCAGTTGAGCTGTCCCATGGCCTGGATCACCTGCCTGCCAATGCAAAGGTCTTTATCAAGCCAAACATCGTCTTCTGGACAAAAGAGGTACCATTTCCCAAATGGGGAATGATCACCACCTCCCGCGTTGTAGAGGATATGGTAGCCCTTCTCAAAGAGCGGGGGATCGATGATATTACCATCGGAGAGGGGATGGTCACGAGTACTCCCAGGGATAGGGAGACCCCTGCCCACGCCTTCGAGACCCTTGGGTATAATGTCCTGAAAAAGCGTTACGGGATCAAATACATCAACATCTTCGAGCGGCCCTTTGATAAGGTTGATCTTGGTGCCGGGGTAGTGCTCAATTTCAATACCGATATCCTCCACAGCGACTTTGTGGTTGATCTGCCTGTGCTCAAGACCCATAACCAAACTAAAGTCAGCCTTGGGATAAAGAATCTCAAAGGAATGATCGATATCAATTCCAGAAAAAAAAGCCACAGTGCCAACCCGAAAAAGGACCTCAACTACCATATTGCAAGGCTCGCCAATAAGATGCCCCCAATGTTCATACTCCTGGATGGTATCTACACAAACGAACGAGGGCCCAGCTTTGATGGACGGATAAGGCGAAGCAATATCCTGATAGCATCAGCAGATGTCCTATCAGCAGACATGGTTGGAGCGAAGGTTCTCGGATACGAGCCCTCAGACGTCCCACATCTGGTCCACGCGGCCAAGGACCGGCGAAGGCCCCTTGATTTATCCGACATAAAAGTGGTAGGGAAGAGGATAGAGGATATGGCATCCTTCCACGAATATGATTTCCCCTATGTGAAAAACAATACCCTTCGACGCTCTCTGGCAAAAATGGGTATCAAGGGTCTTTCGTACCCCAAATACGACCTCAGCATCTGTACCTACTGCTCGCGTCTTACTGGGGTGATCCTCTTCGCTATAGCCCAGGCCTGGAGGGGAGAGCCCTGGGACGACGTGGAGGTCCTTACCGGAAAGGCAATGAAACCCACACCCGGAAAGAAAAAGACCATTCTGATCGGAAAATGCATGTACGAGGCTAACAAAGGCCATCCAAATATTCAGGAGATGATCGCTGTGAAAGGGTGCCCTCCCTCTCCCAAGTCCGTGGTAAAGGCACTTCATCAAGCAGGAATCGAGGTTAACCCCACCATCTTCGAGCACATGGATAAGGCCCCGGGATTCTTTATGGGGAAGTATGAGGGTAAACCGGAATTTGAAGAGTCCTTTTTTGCCATCGCATAACCTGGCCTCTTTGGGCCTGTCCGCTGCATATTCCAGCTTCCTCGATGGGGTATTGCGAAAGCCCCCTAAGCCAAGTCCTTCTCTTGCTGGACTGAACACCCGCGGAGAAGAGAAACCACAACTTGCATATGTGAGACATAAGATGGCCACAGGTTGAGGCCAAAAGGAGCAAAGAAATGGAGTACATTTTGGTTATTGGAGCAGGGTTCATGGGCTCGGGCATTGCTCAGGTATGTGCCCAGGCCGGCTATAGTGTCCACTTGATGGATATAAAACGTGAGGCCTTGAACAAGGCCCTAAGAGGAATCCATTGGTCCGTGGAAAAGTTGTATACAAAAGGAATTATTAAGGAGTCTCCCCAGACGGTCTTGAAAAGAATTATCCCAAAGCAAGATTTGAAAAGCGCTGCAGATGTAAATTGGGTGATAGAGGCCGCGCTGGAGGTTGAGGATCTCAAGCATGAGATTTTTCAGGAGCTGGATCGCCGAGCCCCCCTTAAAACACCACTCGCAAGCAATACATCATCCATTCCAATCACCCAGATCGCCATGGCAACCCAGCACCCTGAGAGGGTAGTGGGCCTACACTTCTTCGGTCCAGTCCCCTTGATGGGTCTGGTAGAGGTAGTCAAAGGGAAAAAAACATCCCATGAAGTCTTCGAACGAGGTGTGGCCTTTGTTCGGTCCTTGGGGAAGACCCCCGTTCGCGTGCAGCGTGATATTCCCTGCTTTGTCATGAACCGGATCTTCTCTGCGGCCTTCAGGGAGGCAGTTGACCTTGTATCTCAAGGTGTGGTGAGCCCTGAGGATGTGGATGTGGGCATGAGATTGGGTTACGGATGGAACGCCGGACCCTTCGAGATTGCGGACAATGCGGGATTGGACACCTATGTTTTGATCGGCCAATCCATGAAACTCTTAGGAGAGGAGGGCTTGGTTTCAAAATCCGGTTTAATCGAGCGAATGGTGGAGCAAGGCCGCCTGGGCCGGAAGGCGGGAAAGGGGTTCTACCGGTATACCCCTGAAGGAAAACGGCTACCTTGGGGGAAAATGAACAATATATGAGGAGGTAAATAAATGAGAGAAGTGGTGATTGCAGGGTATCTGAGGACTGCTCAATCCCGGTCCAGGCCAAACGACCCGGGCAGGGACTGGTTCCACAAACTGAAGGCTGAAGAACTGCTGGCCAAACTGCTACCTGAACTCATGGAAAGGACAGGGATCGACCCAAATGAGATCGACGATTTTCTGGTCGGATCAGCGACGGGCGTCAATGAACAATGGACATACGGGGGAAGGAATCCTATCTTCCTGGCCAATTTCCCGGAGACGATCCCGGCGAAATTCGTGGACCAGCAGTGCGGATCTGCCATGGCGTGCATCCACATGGGTTTTCTTGAGATCGCTTCGGATTTTGTGGACATTGTCCTCGTTGGTGGGATAGAACACATGACCCGTGTCCCCATGGGGGGTGCAATGGTTGAAAAAGGGGCCATTACTCTGAATGAGAAACTCTTCACTGAAGAATCATACAAACACTGGGACATGGGAACTGTCATAAACATGGGGTTTACTGCGGAAAAGCTCTTTTCCCTAAGGGATTTCACCAAGGAGGATATGGATAGATGGGGGGTCAGGGCACATCAGCTGGCGGCCAAGGCACTGAAAAAGGGGTTTTTCAAAGAGGAGATTCTACCTATCGAGGCCGAGCAGGCCGACGGTACCACCATGGTCGTGGACCGTGATCAGGCAATCCGAGAGAATGCCTCTATGGAGGGCATGGTAGATCTCAAGCCGGCCTACAAACCCGATGGAGTAATCACAGCGGGGAACTCCTCTCCTCTGAATGCCGGGGCCACATCCATGCTACTCATGTCTAAAGAGACTGCCAAAAAAAAGGGGATCAAACCCCTGGCCACCATCAGTTCCATCGGTTTCGCAGGAGTGGATCCCACCATCATGGGTGTAGGGCCGGTCCCGGCCAGCCGAATGGCCCTGGATAAAGCAGGTATGAAGGTAAACGACATCGATTACTGGGAGATCAATGAGGCCTTTTGCATCGTGGCCTTAAACTGCATCAAGGAGCTGGGTATCGACCCGGACCGAGTCAACATCATGGGTGGAGCCACGGCTATTGGACATCCACTGGGAGCAACGGGGATTCGTCTAGTAGGGACCCTGGCTCGCATCTTACATGTGAAAGACGGGCGCTATGGCTGCGCCACTGCCTGTTGTGGCGGCGGACAAGGTGTGGCCACCATTATCGAAAAAGAAAATTATTAAATGATAATCAGTCCGTTAGAAGTGTAATCACTTGCTCGCGATGATAAATAGGATCTCCGAGCGCCTGCTCGTTGGCTTTGGCCCGTTTGAGGTATAACTGCATTTCATTTTCCCAGGCAAAACCGGTCCCTCCCAATATCTGTATGCCTGCAGTCGAGACATGCGTATAGGCTTCAGAGCAATAGGCCTTGGCCACCGAAGCCGCCAGGGCAGCCTCTTTGGGATCTCCATGGTCTTGTGCCCAGGCAGCCCAGTATAAAATGGAGCGTGAACTTTCCACCTCCACATACATTTGGGCACAACGATGCTTGATAGCCTGGAAGGCCCCGATAGGTTGATCGAACTGAACGCGGATCTTGGCGTATTCCGTTGCAATCTCCATGGCACGCTGGGCGCCGCCCACGCACTCAGCACAAAGGCCCACCTGGGCCCGTTGCAAAACCCGGCGCAAATGTTTCCATCCTTTATGTGGTTCTCCTAAAATCGCCTCCGGACTTACTTGCACCGCCTTGAAATCCACTGCGCAGAGCTTGCGAGTGCCATCCATTGTCGGTAGTAGTGAGACAGAAACCCCATCTGCACTGAGGTCCACCAGAAAGAGAGTAATTCCCTGGGTCAGGTCATTTCCCGGTTCAGTACGGGCTGCGCAGACAAGAAAGTCTGCCACATGGGCGTCTGGCACAGAGATCTTTGTTCCATCCAGGACGAATCCATCTTCATCCTCACGCGCCTCCATTTGGATATAGCCGAGGTCTGCGCCCCCATC
>DATKYC010000356.1:0-3298 GCA_035528695.1 Acidobacteriota bacterium
GCAAGGGAGAAGAACTCCGAGGTTATGGCTATTTCTTGGCAAGCACATAGGCTTATCTATTCCGGCACATTAATACCTGGGCGCGGAAATCCGAATGGTATTGCGCTATGAATAAGAATATTCCAAAATGATTTTTCACCAACATTTGAGGCACCTAAAATGGAAGATGAAGAAAAAACAAAAGACCAACTTCTTTCCGAAATAACAGGGCTTCGCAAGGAAATAGCTCAGAAGGAAGAGCCAGCTCCTGATTACAAGCAGATACTGGAGCGATTCAGAGACTCCCAGGAAAGTTACGAGATATTTATGGAAGAAGCTCCTATTGGAATATGCAATATGGATATCAGTGGCAAGGTCACCTATGTAAACAGGAGATTTGAAAAGCTCTCGGGCTACTCACGCGAGGAAATAGTGGGTAAGTACCGGTTTAAACTTGGCGTGTTCCCCCCTGAAACCCTGGAGATCTTCGCAGAGCAGGCAAAGGGCAGGTTTCAAACCGAGCCTACGCGTCTTGTGGAAACTCAGTTCAGATGCAAGGACGGGAGATGGATTTACCTGGAGGTCGAGGCGAGACCAACTTATAGAAAAGGCGAGTTAGTCGGCCTGCAGCTCGCTGCAAGAGACATCACGGAACGAAGACAGATAATGGAAGCCCTGAGAAAAAGCGAGGAACGGCTAAAACTATTATTTGAAGTTGCTCCGGATGCTTTTTATTTGGTTGATATGAAAGGGATTATTATTGATTGGAATAATACAGCAGAAGAAATAACGGGTTATAGAAAACATGAAGTGATAGGAAATAATTTTTTGGCCTCGAAACTTCTTCCTGCATCACAGATATCAAAGGCAGCTGAGTTGCTTGCCAAAAACGCCATTGGACAGAGTAGCGAACCCCAGGATTTCATTTTTAATCGAAAAAACGGAACTCAGGTGACGGTGGAGCTAAGGACCTTCCCCCTAAAGGTTAGGGGCCGAGATTTGTCAGCTGGTATCGCACGGGACCTCACAGTTCGCAAGCACGCGGAGGATGCACTGCAAGGGGTTGTCAATGAGCTGAAAGAGCGCCTTGAGGAGCGCACTGCCGAACTTTCTAATACCAGCGGGATCCTTGAACAAGAGATATCTGAACGCAAACGCGGTGAAGGAAGGTTGAAGGAGAGCGAGGAAAAATTCCGGAGCATCCTTGGGGCTGTTGAGGAGGGGTATTATGAGGTTGACCTAGAGGGGAAGCTAACCCTCTTCAGTGATTCGTTGTGCAACACTTATGGGTATGAAAAAGAAGAGCTCGCAGATATGAATTACCGACAATTTATGTCTCAGGAGACTGCTGATGGGGCTTACCAACTCTTCAATGGGGTATATGAGTCAGGGATTCCTGCTAGGAAAGTGGATCTGGAGATCATAAGAAAGGATGGTGCTAAGCGACAAGTAAGGGTTTACGCTTCGCTCATGAAGGATACGGAAGGACATAGAACTGGATTTAGGGGTATTGTCCAAGACGTGACAGAGCTAAGACTAGCGGAAAAAGGGAAGAATTTTTTGAAAAACATCCTTGATAGTTCCCCGGACTGCATAATCACCACCGATACTCACGGAAAGGCGCTCTATATTTCGCCTAATATAAGAAATGTTTTGGGGTACAATGCACCCGAGATTACGGGGAAGACAGTACATTTCCTGTATCCTGAAGGGATAGAAGATGCCAAGAGGATTATGAGAGAATTATCCGAAAGAGCTCAGTTGATAAACCATGAGATCAAGGTAAAAAAGAAGGATGGGCACTTGATTGATATCAACCTTTCGGCTTCGCTCTTGATGGATGGAAAAGGGCTGGTCATCGGGACGCTCGGGATTTTCAGGGACGTTACTGAAAGGAACAAACTACAAGCGCAACTGCAGCACTCTGTCAAACTGCAGGCTATAAGGACCCTGGCAGGAGGTATTGCTCATCATTTCAATAACCTTCTTGCGGGTATACAGGGGAATGCTTCCCTTGTGCTCTTGGACATCACTTCTACCCACCCTCACCATGAGAAGTTAAAAGAGATCGAACAATTCGTGCGTAACGGGGCGGACCTGGCTAGAGAATTGTTGGGTTTTTCAGAGGATATCGGGAAATATGAGCTTGAATCAGCAAACATTAACGATATTGTGAAAGGGAGTCTCAAAATATTTGACAGCTCAAAAGAAGAGATCACCATTCATTCAAGATATCAAGAGGATATTTGGACAACAGAGGTGGACCGAGAAAAGATTGAGCAGGTGCTTTTCAGCCTTTATGAGAACGCCTCTGATGCTATGGCCGGAAAAGGGAACCTCTATATCGAAACAGAAAACGTTATGCTTGATAGTTATCATGTAGAGCCGTTTGGGCTTGAACCGGGCGCTTACGTGAAGATCTCCGCGACCGACACCGGAGTGGGGCTGGAAAAGGCTGCCAAAGAGAGGGTATTTGAACCCTTCTTTAGCACCAAGGAGGTAGGGAAAGGAACCGGCTTGAGCCTCGCCTCCGCTTATGGGATCATACGAAATCATAAAGGCCTTATCCGTGTTGACAGTGAGGAGGGAAAAGGGACAACCTTTACTATTTACCTTCCAGCATCAGAAGAAGGGGCAACACAAGAAGACGTATTGTCTGGCGATAGGGGGAGCAATGCAGAGACCGTGCTCCTGGTAGATGATGAGGATATAGTTATTGATATTGGGAGGCAGATGCTGGAAAGGATCGGATATAAGGTCTTGTCGGCAAAGAGTGGGGAGGAAGCTGCAAGAGTATATAGACAGAATATGGATACGATTGATTTGGTTATCCTGGACATGTTCATGCCGGATATGAGTGGAAGTGAGGCCTATGACGCGCTGAAACGGGTAAACCCTGACGTAAAGATTCTTCTCTCAAGCGGGTACGATGTGAACGATCAGGCTGCGGAACTTCTGCAACGCGGTTGTGATGGTTTTATCCAGAAACCCTTGACAATGAAAGAGCTGTCAGAGAAAATAGGAGGGATTCTTAACAAGTAACGTTATCCCAAACCTTCTCCCATTTTACTCGGAATAACCCCGAAAATCGGGTAGGCTAACCTGACAATAATCCAGGCAAAAACAGGCTCAAGCCGGGCCAATAGGTGATAAGGAGGAGGGTGAAAAGGAGGAGGAGCAGAAAGGGTAGAGTGGACCTATAAATCTGTAGTATGGGTCGATCAAATCTGGAACTTGCGATAAAGAGGTTAAGCCCGACGGGCGGCGTGTTATAACCAATTCCCAGGTTTGCAAGGAAAACCACCCCCAAATGGACCGG
>DATKYC010000357.1:0-4424 GCA_035528695.1 Acidobacteriota bacterium
GTACCATCCTCTTCATGACAACCTTTGCACTGCTTGTGGAATGCATCTGGCCTCTTTACCTCACTGTCCGCCTCATGGCACGTTCCACAGGCCTGCGCTTTGGCCCCCTTCTCTTCAAGGTCGTGATGGCATGACTTACACTCGATGCCATATCCGCTTTCTGAAGCATGACCCTTGTGGTCGAAAAGGACATTTCCCCCTGTGTTTTCAAACATGATTCGGATAGGCTCTGCAGGCTTCTTTTGTGGAAAGGCTGCATAACAGACGACACCCACGACCAAGAGTACTATTGCAATCCAATATGCAACAATCCTTTCTTTCCTTAATTCCATCTTATCCTTCCTTCAAAAAAAGAGGGGTGAGGGTTAACACGTTCGTATATATAGCAACCTGGAAACAATACTCCTTAGGGGAGGGATTCTAACAGAAATTGATTAAGCCTTCGGTCTTCGAAAAAGGGGCTGAAAGAATGCACCTGTCTATGTTCTCCGAAAGGCGTATAAATTGTGAAAATTTGCACTTACGGCGTTTTATAGGAAAGAATATTAGTTTGTCAAGTGGGTTTTTTATATAATTCTCTAAAGCTTCACCTCCCTCAATAGCAGACATGGAGATAAAGAAAAATAAGCTCTTGTATGTTAAATTCGAGGTAATCGTCATTTGAGATATTAAGCTATTGAGTTGACTATAAAAAACAGTGCGACACGCTCCCGGGGAAAAACAGGTGGCTTCCTACCAATGGCATGGAGATATTGTCCCTACTTAAAGGATGAGGGCTTGAGCTTTCCCGCATGATGAGCTATCAAGGTAACACTTTAGCTCTTTTCAATTATACAGAGTCGGCTCATGGTTCCATTTCCTCCGTTCCAAGTCTCACGGCCTGGTCATTAATTAATACCTATCAAGGATGTCAAAGTAAGAGCATAGTATTAAATGCCGGAGGATGTGCGGAGAATTTCAGGGATTATTGATAGGCATCTTAAGAAAAATGACGCCTTATTTTGGTATATTTATGGGGCGGCCCAGTAAGTGGTGGAATAGGCATTGAAAAACATTCTGTGCTTTGGTACCTTTCCTTTCAATGATACAAGAGCTGGCCTCCGTAGACATGGGAAGTCATACCGCGAGGCTGATGGTAGCAGGGAATACGGGGCCATCAAGGTTATATCGTTGGATGTCCATTCGGTTCATGTAGTAGCTATTGGTGGAGTCAGACCGGAATGGGTCGAGAGAGGGGAGAGGAGATTGTGGCGGGTTGCACGATTGTTACCAAGATACTGAATCACTTTAACTTGGCGCAAATGACAACAAGTCCCTCAGATTTGCTGGAAGGGATTTTGATTGAGTGTTTGGAAGGAGAGGAAAATGGATAGGGATGATATTCGCTATGTGTATACTTTCGATGACCTGCTTCTGGTTCCGGCTGACTCTGCGGTGTTGCCCAGTCAGGTGGACCTTAAGACCAAACTATCACGCAATATTGACCTAAACATCCCAATTGTGAGCGCGGCGATGGACACGGTGACTGAATCGGAGACCGCCATTTCCATCGCCCGGCAGGGGGGCTTGGGCTTCATACATAAGAACATGAGTATAGAACGGCAAGCTATTGAGGTGGAAAAGGTCAAGAAATCAGAAAGCGGCATGATCGTTGATCCTATCACCATAGAGCCAGATCAGAAGATATCCGTCGTGCTGGAGATCATGAAGAAATACAGGATTTCCGGTGTCCCCGTGGTAAAGGAAGGGAACTTGTTGGGTATTATCACCAACCGGGATCTGAGGTTTGAAACCAATCTGGATCAAAAGGTTGAAACGGTCATGACCAAGGAGAATCTTGCCACAGCCAAAGTGGGTATAACACTTGAGGCCTCCAAGGCCATACTTCATGAGAGGCGTATAGAAAAGCTCCTTGTGGTGGACGAGAAGGGTAAGCTTTGCGGGCTTATTACTATTAAGGATATAGAAAAGATAAAAAAATACCCCAATTCCTGCAAAGATGAGCTGGGGCGGCTGAGAGTTGGTGCCGCTGTCGGTATAGGCTCAGACATGCAGGAGCGAATCGAGAGCCTTATTGCGGTAAATGTTGACGTGGTGGTTATTGATACGGCCCACGGTCATTCGGAAAGTGTGGTTAGTTGTGTCAGCCGGGTGAAGGGAAAATTTCCTAAGCTGGAATTGGTGGCCGGGAATGTTGCGACGGCTGAAGGGGCCAAGGCTCTTATCGATGCAGGTGTAGATGCTGTGAAGGTTGGGGTGGGCCCGGGTTCGATCTGCACCACCAGGGTAGTTGCGGGCGTAGGTGTGCCTCAAATGTCGGCTATAATGGACTGTGCTGCCGAGGCAAAAAAGTGGGGGATACCCATAATAGCGGACGGGGGAGTTAAGTACTCGGGAGATGTCACGAAAGCACTGGCAGGGGGCGCTGATTCCATTATGATCGGAGGTCTATTTGCAGGGACCGATGAGAGCCCTGGTGAGACCATACTGTTTCAAGGAAGGTCCTATAAAGTTTACCGGGGTATGGGGTCCCTGGAAGCAATGCGAGAAGGCAGTAAGGATCGATATTTTCAGGAAGAGGCTGAAACTGAGAAAAAATTAGTGCCGGAGGGCATAGTGGGTCGTGTGCCTTACCGTGGACCGCTGGCTGATACCGTTTACCAGCTTGTAGGTGGGTTACGAGCTGGAATGGGCTATGTAGGCTGCCGCGACATCAAAGAGCTCCAGAGTAAAGCGAAGTTTACCCAGGTTACGGCAGCAGGTCTACGGGAGAGTCACGTCCATGATGTGATTATTATAAAAGAGGCACCCAATTACCGGCTAGAATAGAGTTTCTTGTCCTGCAGCCGGGATCGCGTGCCAGGTTCCGAGAAGGGCGATTCAGTAAGGCGGAGTGGGTGGGGCCCAGTTCCTCATCATCTGAAGGGCAAACTGCTCTGAGGAAAAGGCCATTGTAAGAGGGTTTTTCATGGTCATGGCATCTGAGGGGCATAGTTACAGGAAGAAGGTGAGCGCCAGGGGCCTGGTTTCTTTTCATGTAATAGTCAAAGAAACTGATTTATGGGTCAGCGCTGATAGGATTCTTGAGAAGGAAACTAGAGACCTGGTATTTGAGTCCAGGAATCAGATTGAGGGCTATATCAGCTCCCACCCCGGGTTTGCCACCTCCCTTGTGCCCGTTCATAAAGATCCTTATGCACCGCCGGTGGTAAGGGAGATGATTGAGGTCACGAGGATGCTTGGGGTGGGCCCTATGGCCTCTGTTGCAGGGACTATTGCCCAATATGTGGCAGTGGGCCTGCTCAGATCCACAGGCCAGGTCATTGTTGAGAATGGGGGTGATATTTTTCTCAAAGTCAATCGGCCGGCGACCGTGTCGATTCTTGCCGGTGCCTCACCCTTAAGCCAAAAAGTTGGCCTAAGGATCCCGCTTAGGCAGATGCCCTTGGGGGTCTGCTCCTCCTCTGCAACAGTTGGTCATTCCTTAAGCATGGGTATCGCTGATGTAGCTTGCCTTCTTTCACCCTCGGCAGCCCTCGCGGACTGCGCTGCAACTGCTCTTGGAAACAGGATCAAGAAAAAAAAAGACCTTGAAAAGGTGTCCGGGTGGGCACGTGAGATTGAGGGAATCCTGGGTGGTGTGGTGATTGTGGGGGACAAAATGGCAAGCTGGGGAGACGTCGAATTAGTGGAGCTATAACTGCGCGAAAATGCGAAAGGGTGTTAGCGGTTCGCTGGAGCCGATGTGCGACTGTCCCCTAGAACTGGCATGAGATTATTCATTAAAGATCGTACAGCTTTTCATCTACCTTTGGAGGTCGGTATTTAGAGGTCTTTATTGCTGATTTTTCTTTTAACCCGAATGGGTCTTCGCCTTCCAGGACATCCCCCATTTCAGCCTCTATTTTTTCTGGGTCTTCTCCCCCTTCCATTCGCCTCAGTGCCTCTTCCATACCTGGGCCTAAACTGAGGCCGGTCATATCAGTCAACTTGCGCATAAGGTTGGCTGCCTGTCTTGGATCATTTTCGTCTATATGCTCGACCTCTCTCCCGAGGAGGTTCATTGCGCTTTCCATCTTACTTTCGTCGAGGTCAGGCATAGGCATATCCGCTTCTTCCCCTCTATTCCTGGACATTGCAAAGATAGACATCTGCCTATCTAGCTGAGTTTTATGGCATTGGGGACATACAGGTCTCTTGTCCGTATTTATCGTCTTCGAGAGAAAATTGAAGATTGTGTGGCATTTTGGGCAGTAGAATTCATAGATCGGCATTGATTCAACCTCATACTTTGTTTTAGAAATTGGTGGTCATAGGCCTTTATTAAACCCCAATGAAACATGCAAGAATTGCATAAAGTCAAAAGAGGACGTCAGCTGCTTACATTTAACTCAAATACAGTAGAAATTTTTTACAGTCAAATA
>DATKYC010000358.1:0-2363 GCA_035528695.1 Acidobacteriota bacterium
GAGACAGACGCTCACAAAACGGGGAAATATTTTTGGTGAGAAGGCCAGGGTCTGGTGGGGAAACTGGTATGTCAGCACATAGAACGCCACCGAGAGGATCATTAAGAAGGTCCCGATGATTATCTCTTTTTTACCCATACCTCCCGCCATAGCAAGGTGACATACAGCTGGAATCGAGCCGTATGTCACCTTCGCCAGCCTCTTCCAATTATCTATTTGTAACGCGTGCCTAGCTTATTCTCGCTGATTAGGTTTTTGTAGAACCCATCCTGCTCCTTGATGAACTGCCTGAAATCCTCGGTGCTCTTGTACTCTAGGTAAATGCCACTCTGTTGGGCCAGCTTCTGTAAGTCAGGATCATCCATGGCTGCCTTAAAGGCGTCATGAAGCACCTTGACCCTGTCGGCGGGTGTTCCCCTGGGAACAGCAATTCCCCTCCACTGGCCGAGGACAAAATCTACGCCTTGCTCCTTGGCGGTGGGAATATCGGGGAAGTCTTTCATGCGCTTTTCGGAAAGGACGGCGAGACAGCGTAGCTGACCAGCAGCGATCTGGGGCACACCCTCGGGAGGAGACAGGTTAGAGGTATCGACGTGTCCGCCCACGGTAGCCACCACGGTCGGACCGCCACCCATGAACGGAACATGGTTAAACTGAACTCCAGCCGCCTTCTCAAAGGCCAGGGCAATCATATGGGTGCCTCCGCCTGCTCCTGCATTGCCCATGGTAACATAGCCAGGTCTTGCCTTAGCCGCTGCCAGCAGATCATTGAGGTTCTTGAAGGGGGAATTGGCAGGAGCCAGGATCCAGCAGGGGCTGTCCACCAGCATGATCACGGGATCAAAGGTCAGATAGTCGTAAGGAACCACACTCATCTGCGTTTTGGTCAAGGAGGCTGTTATCCATGCTACACAGTAGTAGCCATCCGGCTTCTTTTTCATGGCCTCGGTATAGCCGGGAACGGCACCGCCTCCTGGCCTATTCACGATGATCACAGGTACCTTCAAATATTTGGGAAGAACGGTGAGAAAGGTCCGGAAAGCGATATCAGTGGCACCCCCCACACCCCAGGCAATCATGAGCTCGATCTCGCGGGAAGGATACTGTTCTTTGGCCCCGGCAAGGCCAGCCAAACCCACGATCAATGAAATCGCAAGCCCCAAAGTCAAGATCTTAATTAACTTTCTTTCTTTCATTGCTGCACCTCCATTCCTTAGTGCTTCTGAGTTAATACATCCCTCGGCAATCGCACCGATCCTTGATTTCATGTGCAATCGCCGTTTTTTCAGCGCCGCTATTGGGCCAGCACTTCTTTCCATGTTGTTACCGGCCACTCGGTCTTGAAAAGCTCCTCGACCGCAGGTTCCCCTTTTCCCCGGAAGGCATCCGCGTCGGGGATCACCACCTGCATGCCTTTTCTCTGGAGATCGATGATGATATTTGTCTCGCCTTTCCTTATCTTCTCATTGGCCCAATCCGTTGCATCCTTAGCTGCTTTGAGAATCAGGGATTGATCCCCTTTCGACAAACCGTTGAAGAAGGCCTTGTTGATGAGGATGCCTCCTGTTTGAACCAGGTGGTTCGTGATGGTAAGATGGCTCTGCACCTCGTTTAATTTGAAGGAGGCAATCTGCGGCAGGTCGCCCTCGGAAGCTTCAGCTTTTCCCTCCTTCAGGGAATTGTAGAGCTCAGGCAAAGGGATCGGGACAGGGGCTGCGCCGATCTCTTTCCAGACCGCAATCCAGGTCTTCACCGTGGGCAGCCGGAGTTTCAGCATGGAGACATCTTCCGGTGTATAGATGGGCTTGTTTGATGTCGTCTGGCGAAGTCCCCGGTAGACTATGCCCAAGTACATCATGTTTCCGTTATTCTCCACAAGTGCCCTTGCCTTATCACCCAAGGAACCTTCCCAGACCCTCATGAAGTGATTAAAGTCCTTCATTACGTAAGGGGCATTGAAAAAGAAATACTGAGGCGCGGAGACTTCAAGAGGCCTTCCGCCTGTTGCCTGCATCTCCACCTTGCCTTTGCTGCACCAGACGTTGATATCCTCTTCTGACCCCACGCCGGGTTGAACCTGAACCTCCATCATCCCGCCGCTTTGCTTTTCCACCAGTTCTTTGAACTTCTCACTGGCTTCAACCAGGATGTGGCCCGCCTTGAATGGACTGGCTACGTGGATCACAACTTTAGCCTTGGCAAGGCCAGTCAGACCCACGATTAAAAACATCGCAAGTCCCAAAACCAAGACCGTACATTGTTTTCTCCCTTTCATCGCTACCCCTCCATCGCTCAGTGCTTCGATTCGCAAATATGTGGACGTATATTTTTGAGATTTTACAAATGTCTTGCTCGCTCAGCAC
>DATKYC010000359.1:0-4234 GCA_035528695.1 Acidobacteriota bacterium
GACCTTATTATTCCAACCGGGATGCTGGATCAGTCCAATATTCAAGCGGTTTTGGAGACAATCCAATCCCAGGCTTTCCGTAATCGGGTTACGTCCTTGGGCGGATATGATCCATTTAAGAGCGGTCAACTGTGGATTGAAGTAAACGGAGATGAAGATGGTAGCTTTTAAACTTAAATCAAGGCAGTGGATTGTCGATGAAGATGACCGCATAGTCATCGGCGAGGGGAGAAAGGAGATCCTGGAAAATATTGAGAGGACAGGATCAATAAATCAGACTGCAAAGATCATGAAGATGTCTTACAAGGCGGTGTGGAGCAAGGTTAAGGCGACTGAAAAGTACTTAAATAGCAGAATTGTGGATACGGATAGAAAAAAGGGGGCCCATCTGACCATAGAGGGCAAAGCGCTGCTGGAGAAATACCGAATCTTGCAGAAAAGGTGTATCGAGGAGGAGAATAGGATTTTCAGGAGCATATTCAGCGGGGAAGAGTTGATAAATGGAGGGGAACAGCGGTGAAAACGGTTAAAAATCCTCCCATTGTCTTGTTTGTGGGCTACTCCGGGTCAGGAAAAACTACGCTGCTGGAAAAGCTGATCCCCGAACTCACCCGCCGCGGACTCAGGGTGGGAACTATCAAGCATGATGTTCACGGCTTTGAAATGGATCAACCCGGTAAGGATAGCTGGCGACACAAGCACGCAGGAGCTGCAGCGTCGATTATCTCATCCCCTTACCAGATCGGGGAGGTCATGGATGTAGATCATGATCACAGCCTGGACGAGCTCGCATTGTTTCTCTCACATGTGGACATCATTCTGACTGAAGGCTATAAGAGGGAGCATAAACCCAAGATTGAGGTTTTCAGACCTGAGGTCAGGGATGACCCCCTCTGCAAAGGCGACAAGGATTTATTGGCCCTGATAAGCGATTCACCGGTTGATCTTGGGGTCCCTCGATATCTGACAGATGATGTAGAGGGGGTGGCCGATTTCCTGATCGCCCATTTCAATCTCATCTCAGCTCCATCTGCCCGGCACCGGGAAGCTGCGTCATAAAAAATCCACCTTTGGATATGCCCCCCATGTTCACCTGATCTGGGGAGCTAAGGCAAGCTTATTTGCCGCTCTCGATCCTAACGCAAGAATTCCTGGATAGAAAAGCGGGGTTGAGGGTTGCGGAAAGCCTGCCCTTTGCATATATTAAATAATTTAAGAACTGAGAGTACTGAATGAGGTCACGATGATACACATCCCCATGATAACTCAAATTCCAGCCGGCATCTCAATGGGGGGTGCCTTTGGTTATGATATTATCCAGATGATCATCCACGCCGGTGTTGTGGTAAAATTCGTCTTGTTGATCCTCTTACTCTTTTCCCTCATCTCATGGGCCATTATTTTCTTGAAATTCAGATTGCTCAGTAAGGCAAAACAGGAAACAGCAAGTTTTCTGGATGTTTTCTGGGAAACCAGGGAGTTGAAAAGGATATACGCGGCATGTGAGAATCTAAAATTCAGCCCCCTTGCACGTCTTTTTATGGCCGGGTATTCCGAGTTCACCCGGATCCGACAGATCCAGTCCTCTTTGAATGCACAGGAGGGCCACGAGGCGGCTGGTGGGGAGGGGTCTCCTCGGTCCCAGCAGGCGATAATGGATAACCTGGAGAGGTCCCTGAGAAGAGGTACCATTGATCAGATGAACCGGTTGGAGCGAGCTATTAGTTTTTTGGCTACTACGGGCAACACCGCGCCCTTCATAGGACTCTTTGGCACGGTATGGGGGATTATGGAGGCCTTTCGCGGCATAGGACTAAAAGGTTCAGCCAATCTGGCGGTAGTCGCGCCGGGGATCTCCGAAGCACTCATTGCCACGGCTGCCGGCTTAGCGGCCGCCATCCCGGCGGTGGTTGCATTCAACTATTTTACCCACAGGGTAGGTGCACTCAGGGCAGAAATGGATATTTTTGCGTCCGACTTTTTGAGTATGGTCGAGCGACAATTGTTCAGGAAACATATTTTTACCAAAGCAGGCTCATAAGCTGGCCATGAACCAGGGAGGAAACAACAAGAGATTCATGTCGGATATCAATGTCACGCCGCTCGTGGACGTGATGCTGGTCCTCCTCATCATTTTCATGGTGACTGCCCCTATGATGATGCAAGGCGTAGAGGTCAATCTCCCAAAGACTACTACGAAACATATCAAGACCAAGGAAGAACCTTTGATACTAACGGTGAACAAAGAGAGGGAGATCTTTTTAGAAAACCACCGTATCAACCTTGATGACCTGGAGAGGAAGGTTAAGAGGATCTTTGAGAACCGAAGGGAAAAGGAAGTCCTTCTGAGGGCTGATAAAGATGTCCCTTACGGATTTGTAATCAAGGTAATCGCCAGGGTCAAGCGAGCAGGCATCGACAAACTGGGTATGGTCACCGAGCCTACGGATTGATTCTTATGGAAGCGATATGGATTGATTCCAGTTTGAACTATAATGCAGGTGAACCAAACTGGAGCAAGATGCTCCTCATGTCCCTGCTCTTTCATCTGGCGATCTTTTCCATAATCCTTTTTGTCCCTGAGGCGATACCCACAAGGAGGATAACGGGCACGGTGTATGAGGTCAATCTTGTGGAGATGCCTGGCCGAAGTTTGGTAAAGGCCGAGAAAGGTGCGGAAGTAAGAGCTGGCAAGGCTCTCCCCGGCTCAAAAAGGGTGGAGCAGGCAAGACAAATCAGTGTGCCGAAAAGGGAAGAAAAGCCGGTTGTTATTGCAAAGAGGACCCTCGCCAAGAGAATAGACAAGGCAGAGAAACCGAAGATCTCTTCCTCCAAGCTCATAGATGAAGCCCTTTCGAAAATCGAAAACAAAGTCAAAGCGGAAAAAAAGAAAGAGGAGGTAGATCCTCTAAAGCAGGCTATCTCTAAATTGGAGAGCAAGGCAAGGATAGCAGCCGGAAGGCCTTTTGATGGGGGTGCTGCAGGGGACGGCATTACCCTCAGGATCTATCAAATGGAGGTGGAAGAAAAGATAAAGAGCAACTGGTCGTATCCTGTTGCTTTTTCCAGTGCGCAGAAGCAGGAAGGCCTTCAGGCTGTGGTAGTGGTAAAGGTCAGGAGCAATGGCACTATCCTTGAGTCCCGGTTCAAGAAGCGATCAAACAGCGCCATGTTCGATCAATCTGTTCTAAGGGCCCTGGAGCGGTCTGATCCGTTACCCCCATTTCCCGAGGGCTATAATAAGACCAGGGAGGAAATCGAAATCACCTTTAATCTTAAAGAATTGGAAGAGTATTAGAGCTGTGGGGCCAATGAACTTTTTTGGATCAGGACTGATAGCTTTCTCTGGCATCAAGGCAACTAGGTTTGCCCTGTGGTGGCTTGCTATTTTCCTGGTTGTTTCTCTTTCCTTTCCCGGGCACACCTTGGGTAAGATTTATATAGACATAAATGCGCCCTCTGTACGAAAATTCAATATTGCCCTGCCCGATTTCAAGAATCAGAGCACCAACAACCAACACCCGGAGCTATCTAATAAGCTGCCGGCGGTTATTTCCAACGACCTTGATCTCAGTGGCTATTTCAGCGCCATGGACAAAGAGGCCTTCTTAGAAAAGGATGCCGATGCCCAGACCCTCGAACAGATCCGCTTCAAGGACTGGTCTGTTATTGGCGCGGAAATCCTTTTGAAGGGGAGCTACACCTGTATAGGTGGTAGTCTGGAAGTGGAGATTCGATTGTTCGACGTCTTCTGGGGCAGGCAGATCTTAGGCAAAAGGGTCTTGGGGGAAATTCGTAACTACCGTCACCTGATGCACCGACTCGGAAATGATATTATCAGAACTCTTACCGGGCACCCGGGGATCTTTCTTACTAAGGTGGCCTTTGTAGCGAATGCCTCGGGGCATAAAGAGATCTACGAGTGTGATTATGATGGCTATAATGTGAGGAGGATAACAGAGGATAGGAGCATTGCCCTGCTGCCGAGGTGGTCCCCTGATGGAACCAAGATACTATACAATTCTTATAAAGATGGCGGCCCGATGCTTTACATGAAAGAGAAGACTTCCCGTACGGTGAGGCGAATCTCTGCAAGATCTGGGCTCAATATCGGGGCTTCATGGGCCCCTGATGGGAGCAGGGTAGCACTGACCCTAAGCCTCAATGGTAATCCCGACATATTTATGATTGACTTGAGCGGCAAGATCATAAGGAGGCTGACCGACCACTGGAG
>DATKYC010000360.1:0-2611 GCA_035528695.1 Acidobacteriota bacterium
GAAGGTCACACAGGAGGCCCTAGCTCGTCTCAACGTGCGTACCTTTAGGGACTTAAGCCGGGTGCCGGTTAAGGTTTTGGAGCGGAGATTCGGCAAGCACGGTCTCCACATGCATCAGTTATCCATGGGAATGGATGATAGGGATGTGGTACCGGGCCATGATGTGAAATCTGTTGGCCACGAGGAAACATTTTTCCAGGATATCCTCGATAAGGATCTGGCGAAGAAGGAACTTTTGGCCTTAGCCTACAAAGTGGCTCGCCGCATGCGTCGAAAGGGTGTTACAGGTAGAACCGTCACCCTGAAGGTAAAATACAGTGATTTTATACAAATAACCCGTGCCTCAACCCTGCCAGCGTCCACCGACGACGGGCTGGAGATATATTCAACCGTTTGCCATCTCTTAGAAAAGACGGAGGTGGGCAAGAGGCCGGTCCGGCTTTTGGGCATCTCCATTTCGCAGCTCAGCTTTCTTGACGCAGAAAGCCAGCTCGCCCTTTTCACCCGGGATACAGCATCTCAAAAAAGAAAGGATTTAAACCTTGCGTTGGACTCCCTATACGAGAAACATGGCGATAAGAGCGTCCGTCCGGGCAGGCTTTTTACCAAATAGTTGCGATTTCAAGATAGCGGAAATATTTTCAAATTTTTTGCATTCCATAAGACAATGCCCCGTGATATCCTGATATGAGTGTTGAGAGCGCTGCACCATTTTCTGTCTTGAAGTTGGGAGGTTATGCTATGTCCTTTTCCCTGAGGAATCTGTGGTGTGTAGTGTTAATTGTTTTCATGGTGGGATTTTGTGAACTCCTAGACCCGGGAAACCTATTCGGTTTTGATAAAAAATTTTGGAACTCTGTCGGGATGGAATTCGTCTTAATTCCCGCCGGGACTTTTCTCATGGGAAGCCCCGCTGATGAACCCTTTAGAAACCCCGATGAAGTGCAGCACCAGGTAACTATCACCAAGCCATTTTATCTTCAGAGGACAGAAGTGACTCAACAGCAATGGGGGGCGCTAATGGGGGGAAAGCCATTTGGTAGCCGGGACGGTGATGATCTGCCGGTGGTCAAGGTATCCTGGCATTCGTCTATGCATTTCATCGAGAAACTAAATGCGCTTGGGGAAGGGACCTATCGTCTTCCCACAGAGGCTGAGTGGGAATATGCCTGTCGCGCGGGTAGTCAAGAGGCCTTCACCTGGGGGAAGAATATTTCATGCGGTCAGGCCATGTACGGCAATAACAGCCTAAAATCGAAAGAATGCCTTGAGTATGCCAAGAAGCGAGGACTGCCTATGGATGGCCCGGCCCCAGTCAAGAGCTATCCACCCAACGCATGGGGGCTATATGATATGCATGGAAATGTCTGGGAGTGGTGTTCCGACTGGTATGGTGACTATCCTCAGCATGCCGTGTCAGATCCAGCGGGACCCGACTCAGGCAAACTTAGGGTTCGTCGGGGAGGGAGTTGGTTCAAGGGTTCATGGTTATGCCGTTCTGCCAATCGGAACTTCAGCCATTTTGCCAGCCGTTACAGGACCCTCGGTTTCAGAGTTGTGCGGGAGGTTCGTTAGGGGAGAGCAAAAAGCTCAAATGACGCTTAAGCTTCAAAGGTTAAAGACATTTTCAGGAAGAAAGGGGCCTCTGCTTTTGATCATTATGGATGGCATAGGTATAGGCCGACAGGATGAAACCAATGCTATATTTATGGCCGACACCCCTAATCTCGATCACCTCCTTTCATCCAGGCTTTACTGTCAGCTTCGGGCGCACGGGACCGCCGTGGGGCTGCCTACTGATAAAGACATGGGTAACAGCGAGGTAGGACACAACGCCCTGGGCGCAGGGAGGGTGTTTGACCAAACCGTCGTCTACAATAGCAAATTTCAAATAGAAGGGATTTGACCTCTATAAATCTGCCGTTGAGGCCATGATTAGTGGCCTGTTGGCTTACGCATTCTTGTTACGGCTTCGGACCCCAGGGAGCCGAAACCAATAACTGTACTTCCTGAGTTTGGATCAGCGGTCGAATTTGGGCCGCAAAGGTCATAAATTCTTTGTTCGCGTATAAGCGTTTCCAAAAATCTCGACGATCGCTGTCATCGTCGAATCGCCACAAATGGATCAGCTGGTGGAGAGGACCCGTGTCGCTTACAAAATAGCCGACGAGGTTCTTTCCGAAACCGGAGGCCTCAAGAACCGGCCATCCTTCGTCGGTGTAGAGTCGTACAATGTCTGACATTCGTCCCACCGCAATCGAATAGGTGCGTTTCTCATACACGGTCATTGCGTTGCTCCTTTAATTTAAACAGGTTCATTGTAGACCTGGTAAATGTCTGGGCGTGAAGTTCGTGCCGCAGAATTTATACCCTAATTCATTAAATAACTCAATAGAATTGAATATCTTTTAATATTAAATAGATGCGGCTAGTACCCCTAGAGATGACTGGTGGTCCTCAAAGGCCCAAAATCCTATGACTGCCTGACCAAGTCTAGACAATCCCTGGGGCTTTCAAGAGAATCGGTTGTGATAAGTATCCTTGAAAACAGGGGCCGTCAGAAAACGAATAGATGGATTTGGGTAGTTATAACCGGGGCGATTTTCAAGTA
>DATKYC010000361.1:0-2024 GCA_035528695.1 Acidobacteriota bacterium
TTCCCTGAACGAAGTAGCCATAACTGCGATCCGTGATAAAATGGCTCAGATGGAGGCCCTGGACAACCGGAGAGAGAGCATATTGAAATCACTCATGGAGCGGGAGCTGCTCACTGACGATCTGAAGGAGAAGATTGTTTCCGCTGGGACCATGACCACCCTGGAGGATATCTATCTCCCTTACAGGCCGAAACGGCGTACCCGGGCCACAGCAGCCAAAGAAAAGGGGCTTGAACCGTTAGCGAAACTCATATTCGAGCAGCAGGATGAAACTGATCCGGTAAAAGAGGCGGCAGCCTATATTGACCCTGAAAAGGGGGTTGAAACAGCAGAGGATGCGCTTGCCGGAAGCCGGGACATAATAGCCGAGTGGGTAAACGAAGATCAGATGGCTCGCGAAAGAATGCGGGCGCTCTATACACAGAAAGGGGTCTTCCGCTCCAGGGTAATTCCGGACAAGGAGGCGGACGGGGCCAAGTTCAGGGATTATTTCGACTGGGAAGAGCCGGTGCCAAAAGCACCATCGCACAGGGTTCTTGCAATGCGCCGGGGAGAGAAGGAGGGTTTTATCGATCTTAGAATAAGCCCGCCTCAGGATGAAGCGCTTGCACTGCTGGGGGCCATATTTGTTAAAGGTGAAAATGCAGCTTCTCAGGAGGTTAAGGAGGCGGTACACGATGGCTACAAGAGGCTTCTGTCTGTTTCAATGGAAACAGACGTCAGGCTTGAGACCAAAAAGCGGGCTGACAGAGAAGCGATTAAGGTATTTACGGATAATCTCAGGGAACTCCTCCTTGCACCGCCCCTCGGTCAAAAAAGTGTTATGGCCATAGATCCGGGGATTCGTACGGGCTGTAAGGCTGCCTGTCTCGACCCCCAGGGTAAACTGCTCCAAACAGATACTATCTATCTTTTTAAGTCGGAAAACGCTAAATTATCCTCTGCAAAAACCGTGAAGGAATTAGTGGACACATACAAAGTGGAGGCGATAGCAATAGGGAACGGCACTGCCGGAAGGGAAACCGAAGCATTTATTAATACTCTTCCCTTTTCGGACAGCATTCCGGTGGTAATGGTCAATGAGAGTGGTGCGTCTGTCTATTCCGCCTCTGAAGCGGCAAGGGAAGAGTTTCCCGATCTGGACCTGACTTATAGAGGGGCAGTATCCATTGGAAGGCGCCTCATGGACCCTCTGGCTGAGTTAGTAAAAATCGATCCAAAATCTATTGGCGTAGGACAGTATCAGCACGATGTGAACCCGCTGGCCCTTAAAAGAAGCTTGGATGATGTGGTCATGAGTTGCGTCAATGCTGTGGGGGTGGATGTCAACACAGCGAGCCAACAGCTTCTCACCTATGTCTCAGGTCTTGGGCCACAGTTGGCCAAAAGCATAGTAACCTACCGCGATGAGCACGGGGCGCTCTCCTCCAGGGAAGAACTTAAAAAGGTGTCGCGTCTTGGCCCAAAGGCCTTTGAGCAGGCAGCCGGTTTTCTCCGAATTAGAAATGGGGATAACCCCCTTGATGTTAGTGCGGTCCATCCCGAATCTTATGGCATTGTGGAGACCATGGCCAGGGATCTTGGTTTTGATGTAACTGATCTGCTTGAAAATGATACGCTCAGGAAAAAGATCGACCCGAATAGATATGTGACAGACATGGTGGGAATCCCCACACTAACCGATATTCTTGCCGAACTGGCCAAACCCGGTCGCGACCCCCGGAAGCAGTTTGAAAGTTTCAAATTCAAAGAGGGGATTGAGAAGATTGAACATGTCCAGGCTGGCATGAGCCTGCCCGGCGTGGTCACGAATGTCACGGCCTTTGGTGCTTTTGTTGACATAGGTGTTCATCAGGATGGGTTGGTACATATCAGCCAAATGGCGAACCGGTTTATTAAGGATCCAGGCGAGGTGGTCAAGGTCCATCAGCACATAACGGTCAAGGTGCTGGACGTAGACCTGGAAAGAAAACGAATCTCTCTTTCCATGAAACAGGACGCGGTTCAGGAACCGGGGGAAAAAA
>DATKYC010000362.1:0-2469 GCA_035528695.1 Acidobacteriota bacterium
GTCATGGAGGGCTAGAGTACCCCTTATCTCACCCGCGGCGATTCCGGAGAGATAGCGCTCCTTCTGTGAATCGTTTCCTGCCTCCCTTATGGCTTCGGCAGCCAATAAGACGGTGGAGAAAAAAGGACCTGGAAATACGGCTCGACCCATCTCCTCTAAGACCATGATGAGGTCCATCTGATCCATACCTATCCCGCCATACGGCTCTGGGATATGCACCCTCATCCAGTCCATCTCAATCATCTTCGCCCAGATTTCGTCAGTAAATCCCCGCTCATCCTCATACATGTCTCGGACATAGTCGGTGGGACACTCTTTATCCAAGAACCTACGCGCCTCCTTGGCTATATCCAGTTGAACTTTGCTTAAGCTGACATCCATTGCTTTATCCTCCTTTACTTTCTCTTGGCTCGTGATACATCCTTTGGCAAGCCCAGGACGCGCTCACCAATGATATTTCGCAGAATTTCAGAGCTACCGGCCTCGATAGTGTTTCCCTTGGATCTTAAGAAACTGTATTGCCAATACCCGTCCTGAATGGTCCAGGGAGAGCTCCCCATAATCTGACTGTTCGGGCCCTGCATCCCTATGGCAGCCTCGGTGATCCTCTGATTGGGCTCACTCCATAGAAGCTTGCCGATGGAACCTTCCGGACCAGGTATCTTGTTTTTGAGCTGATTACTGAGGCTTCGTAACCCATGGTACTTTAAGACCATGACCTCAATATAGGCCTGAGCCAACTGTTGCCGGAAGATTGGATCGTGGATGACAGGTCTCCCGGAGCGCCTAGTCTGGCTGGCCATCTCTATCATTTTTTTGATATTTGTCTCATACGCCGCGCCCATGATTGCATCTCCCAGCACACGCTCGAACATCAGCGTAGTAATAGCAATTTGCCATCCTTGACCCTCCTCTCCCACCCGCATCTCTACGGGTACCCGAACGTCATCAAAAAAGAGCTCGCTGAACTCAGCCTCTCCTGTTATCTGTGTCATGGGTCTCACCTCAACCCCTGGCAACTTCATGTCCAGAAGGAAGTAACTCAGTCCCTTATGCCTGGCAACAGTGGGGTCCGTTCGCACAAGAAGGATGCAGTAATCCGCCAGATGAGCAAAACTCGTCCATACCTTCTGCCCGTTAAGGATATAATGACCGTTCTCCTTCACTGCCCTGGTAGAAACATTGGCCACATCGGAGCCGGCATCTGGTTCACTAAATCCCTGGCACCAGATATGAGTCCCATCCAGGATCTTGGGCAGGAATTCCCGTTTCTGTTCCTCGTTCCCGCAGGTAAATATGGTGGGGACTGCCATGCCATGAGTGACGACCCCTGGGATCCTCAATTCCGCGCACGTGGAAAAGAGCGTCTGCGAAACGATAACCTCCTCCATCAAGGTTTTGCCCTGTCCGCCATACTCTTTGGGGTAGTGCATCGCCGTATACCCGCTGTTGAAGAGTCGCCTTTGGAATTCTCTGTAAACACGACCCCATTCCTCCTGTGAATCGTAATTCCGGTACCTGGATGGATTCCAGTCATCAGGAAGGTTCTTCTCCAGCCACGAGACAAATTCCTTTCGGAATGCCTCTTGCTCCGGGCTTAATCGAAAATCCATATCCTTCTCCTCCTTTCTCTAAAATAAAATTCAAATGTCATAGTTCAAATGTCAAATGTATTTTAATTAAATTATACACTAGCCACACAACCTCACTGGCTTAGCTCTGCTAAGATAGCATTTGCCACCTGCTGAATAGCAGTCTCGCAGCGGGGAAGGAGATAGAATTCATCGTTAGCGCACTGCTGGGGTAGATGGAAACCAAAATAATTAGTGTAGTCCCAGGTTATCTGATCCTACGATCTTTTTTTCTTGTATCCATTATCCATAAAACGTGTGGAAAATACAGTAATCATTATATCTCAAGCCGTTAACTTTCAGCAAAAAGTTTGGCTCTTTGCTAATCACTAAATGCTTACGAGGTATAAAGAGAAGTGCTAATCGCACACCCCACATCTGGTACAATTACCAACATTACATGGAGGGGATTCTATTGATTCAAGGGCGAGATGATATTCTTCCATTAGATATGATTTTTTAATACCGTGGTCAATAAAATCCCAAGGAAGTTGTTCATTGAGGTCTTTAGGTCTATACACAAAAAAATCTGGATTGACATCTGAGGATCGAAAAGTTGCCTTCCAATCTCCCTTATTGGTGAATGTTGTTAACAACATCTTCCCCACCCGCCTGTCACCCCTTGAAAGCAGGGTCTGAATATATGCCCATTTTGGAACATCAAAACCAATCCCAACACCTCCCTCACCTGATAGGGCCCTTTTTATTATCTTTTGCTTTTCCTTAAGGGAGTCAACTGTATCCATAGGAAACCATTGGAATGGAGTAAATGGTTTCGGAACAAAGCAATTAATACTCAATCTAATCCTGCCTATCCTTTTTCTCCCCTTGCTTTCCT
>DATKYC010000363.1:0-2123 GCA_035528695.1 Acidobacteriota bacterium
TATGCAGCGGCTCGGCGGTGTCATTGGAGGGGAAGACTCCGGGCACGTGATTTTTCTCAACCACCACACGACCGGGGACGGCATACTGACCGCTATGCAGTTGATTGCCGCAATGCTCAAGGAAGGCAAGCCGCTCTCAGAGCTTACGGCTATGATGGATGTATATCCGCAGGAGCTGATTAACGTGAATGTGGCGAGGAAGCCAGATATCTCGACAGTCCCGGAGGTCGTGGAGGCAATCAGCCAGGTGGAGGCTGAACTCGGTGATCAGGGCCGTGTGCTGGTACGCTATTCCGGCACACAAAACATGTGCCGCGTAATGGTTGAAGGGCCGGGTGATGAGGTGACGAAGAAGTACTGCAAGCAGATTGCGGACGTGGTGAGAACCGCTCTGTGCTGATGTTGCGCCCCTTGAACGAGAAGGCATAGGAATTTCCTTTGTTTCCCGCATGCCGGGAAGTTCGATAGGGCGAAAATTCTTTGGAAAAGGAGCTGATAGAATATGACAATCAAAGTTATCGTGACACGGGATTTTGAACACATGAGCGAAGTAGCGGCCGGGATTGTCGAGAAGTATATTATCCAGCAGCTGCGTAAGAAAAAAGAATTCGTGCTGGGGTTGGCCACGGGAAGTTCGCCTACCCTGCTTTACAAGCACTTGGCCGGGGCAGCCAATGCCGGTGAATTCGACAGCAGCCGCATCCGGAGCTTCAACCTGGATGAATATGTTGGTCTCCCAGGGGAAAATGCCCAGCAGCGGGTGCTGCACCCGGAGAGTTACTCCTATTTTATGGTCCAGGAGTTTTTTGGGCTCCTGACTAATAAATTCATAGAAACCTCTGTGCCCTATGGTTGCTTGATCGATCAAAGGCAATTAACGGGCGAACTCAAGGCGCATCCCAAGGATTGGAAGGAGGCGGGCACTGATGCCGGCAGGTCGATTATTATCAAAGCCAGACCGGCTTCCCAGTATCTGGCTTGGATTCGCAAAGAGATACTTGACGGGTACGCCCGGAAGATAAAGAAGGCGGGTGGGATCGACTTGCAGATCATTGGTGTTGGGGGGCGAGGCCATGTGGCATTCCACGAGTCCGGAATTCCTTTCCAAGGGAGCAGGGTCATGCTGGTGAAGCTTGATGACAATACAGTGGTTAACGCCGTGGCCGACGGGCATTTCCCCTCGGAAAAAGATGCCCCACGCTATGCTGTCAGCATGGGTGCCGAACTGGTTTACCAGGCAAGAACGGTGGTTCTGCTGGCAAGTGGTACACGCAAGGTAGCGTCAGTGGCCGAGTCTCTGCTTGGCGATCCGACACCGGATGTTCCCATTTCCTACGGTCAGAAATATGCTGAAAAGGGGGATAACCTGATCTACGTGGTTGACAGGATTGTAGGCCAGGAACTCCTTGCAAATAGGCGGGTGCTTAGACAAAAGGGCATAAAAGTCCAAGATATGGCATAAGGCGAGTCCTAAGAGTTCAGGCGGGGGAGGTCTTATTGGCTATCTGTCCCCCGCGTTGGTAAGAGAGAGTACTTCAAAATCAGGCGGTATATCCAACTCAAAGATTGATTCCGGGATGGCCTTATTGAAGGTCATCTGCTTGGTGTTAAGGGAGAGCGTTATGTTGGTTCCCGGTCTATTGAATCTCACCCTTTGTGCATAGAGGATGCCGTTGTCGTTTTCGAAGTCTTCAAATAATACCCTCATGTCCTTCCCGGGAAATAAAATCAGGCGGGGGAGGATGCTCTGAGGGTAGAGGTCAATCACCTGCACCTGTTCAGCGCTTTTGCTCAAGAGAATGATTTGATTCCCTTTCAATGATACCGCACGGTCGTGATCTTCCACTACCGGATAACCCCTCACAAGTCCCCATAGTTGATCTGGCTCTAAGCTTACAGGAAAAAAGGCCGGGCCATCTGCGCCTCCGAGGTGCCCAAAATAATATCGTTTCTCAGGAAAGGAAAGGATATTGACTGTGCCCTCCCGTATAAGGGCATGGAGAAGGGGGCGGCCCCAGGGATGTGTGATTTCAACTTTCATTCTCAGGGGGTCTCTGGTGCCAACGATTAGCACATTTGCCTCTGAGTCTGAATCCTTTGCCTCAAGGCTCAATCGACCGGAA
>DATKYC010000364.1:0-7170 GCA_035528695.1 Acidobacteriota bacterium
GCGACCCACCCATCCGCACAGTCAAACAGGTCAGATGGGCAGATGGCGAGGTCTCTGTTCCCTGATCGCGTTCTGTCTTGCCCTGTCCTGGAGGTATAAAGCCAGGTCCAGTCGAGCCAGCGTATCACGTTTTCAACCTGCAGGTAGTCAATAAACTGGCCCTCACCGCTCCTTTCTCTATAGTTCAAGGCGGTGAGGATGGAAACCGCAGACATCAATCCAGTAATCCAGTCAGCGATCCAGACTCCGGATTTGATTGGTCCTCGGTCCTCAAAACCGGTAATTGCAGCAAGGCCTCCCATGCTCTGCGCGATGGCGTCGTAAGAGGTCCTTCCTGACCAGGGGCCCCAGCTTCCATACCCGGACACATGTAATTGAATGATCCGAGGGTTGATCTCTTTGAGTTCCTTGTAGCTTAAACCCCATTCGGCCATTCTCCCCGGCATGAGATTGTCCACCACCACATCTGATTTCTCCACAAAGTTCAAGAAGAGTTCTTTTGCCCTGGGATTCCCCATGTGCATCCCCACCCAATACTTATTGTGGTTCTGGCTTTCCAAACCAAGAGACATATCTTTCCAGAAATAGTCGTACGGGGTCACAAACCGCATCTGATCCCCGCGCTGTCCTTCAAATTTGATGACCTCAGCACCGAATTCAGCAAGATAGTCACAGGCAGAGGGCCCGAGAACGAGCGCGCATACCTCTAATACCCTGACCCCTTTCAAGGCCTCTGGTTTTTCAGATAGGTTCTCAACATCAAAAAGTTGTTGAATGGTGTCCTGATACGAGTTTCCGTGATCCATTCATTGAGCCCCTTTTAATCTCCTTTAGGGTCCAATTCCCTCGCAGCTTGCTGCGGGGCAGGTCATTCTTTACAAAGAGGATCTACTCCCCCCCAGAAGTGGCAGGCAGTGTGCTTATGCAAGTGTGGTTATAGGGGATCACGAGTTCTTCCAATAGGGCTCCCTCAGTTCTCTCTTGAGCACCTTCCCGAGGGCATTCCTGGGAAACTCATGGCAAAATTCCACACGGCTTATCCGCTGATACTTGGCCAGTTTCGGGTTGACCCATTCCATAAGCTCATTTTCGGAGACCGTGGATGACCCTTTACGAATAACCAGGGCAATAGGGGTCTCCCCCCACTTAGGGTGGGGTATGCCGATCACCGCCACATCCATAACCTCTGGGTGTGTGCTCAAGACCTCCTCTATGTCGCTCGCAAAGATGTTGATCCCCCCGGAGATGATCATGTCTTTTTTCCGATCCAGGAGGTAGAGGAATCCGTCCTCATCGAGTCTTCCCATATCACCTGTCTTGAGAAAGGTCCTTCCCTTCTGGTCGAGCCAGATCGCCTCGGCGGTTTTCTCAGGGAGTTTATAGTATTCGGGCATAAGCCATGAGCTGAAGGCAGCTATCTCGCCGACTTCACCCCTGGGGAGCTCCAGCCCTTGCTCGTCTATTATGGCCACATCCCAACCCATAAGGGGGAGTCCCACTGACTCCAGTTTCTCCTCCATGTCCTCCGGCTTGAGTGTGGTGGCCACCCCTTCGGTCAACCCCCAAAGCTCTAGCAGCTCGCCGCTAAATCTCTTTATCACTTCTGCCTTGGTCTGGGGCCTTAAGGGTGAGCCTGCTGAATTCCAGATCCTCATAGAGCTCAAATCATAGTGGTCAAACTCAGGTTGCTCCAATAGGATCGTGTACTGGGTAGGCACCATGAACGTATGCGTACACTTTTCCTCTTGAACCAGTAGCAGAAATTCCTTGGGATCAAACTTGGGCATGATCACTAGGGTGCCGCCGGCAAAGACAGTAGGGAGCATGGTAAGCCAGGTGCCGTTCGCATAAAGGGCCGTGGCAATGATAGTAATTGCGCTCGAATCGATCCTGTAGTCTATGGCAAACATGGAGGCGAATTGCGTCCGGCAGTGGTGGGTGTGCAGAATTCCCTTGGGCACCCCAGTAGTGCCGGAGGTGTACATAATGTTGAATGGATCCTCGTAGGCCAGCGTGACTCCCGGCTCTTTATCCGGGCTCTCATCAATGAGGCGTTCGTAAGAATTCCACCCCTCGGCCGTCGCACCTACCAGGAAAAAGCCCTCCTCGCCAATATCATGAAACGTTCCCCGGTAAGGGCCTATGAGTTCCTGGAGCCCCGGGCCCACAAATAGAAACCTTGAGTCAGAGTCGACAACCATCCTGGCCAGGGACTCTCCCGCTACCATGGCCGAAAGAGGCACGATGACGCCACCCGCCTTGACCGTGCCGAAAAGGATTTCCAGCATTTCCGGCCTGTTGGCCGTGAGCAGGCTTACCTTGTCCCCCTTGTGGAGGCCGCGTTGTATGAGCCCGTTGGCGACTTTGTTAATCCTTTGATTAAACTCTCGCCAGGTGAGACGCTGATCTTCACAGATAATAGCAGGCTTATTGGCGCGCCATTTTCCATGGCTCGCCATAACATCGGAAATGATCACATCGGGGACATTAAATTTTTTCATGGTGCTATGTCTTTACCTCATTGAGTTGGTCTCATTGGGAGCAGGGGAGCATCACGCGATATAGTAGCCTGTGTTGGGAGAGGGAAAAGATTGTGCATGATCCTGGTGAGAGCTCTCATCCCACAATGTGGCGTGCAAAAAGAAATGCGGGGGCGTCATAAAGGATAGCGGGCGTGTCGAATGCACCCTCAAATCATAAGGTATTTCTTTTTTATTTCCTCATCGGCACTCAATTCATCAATGCTTCCCTGGTATCGAATCTTTCCCTTGTCAATGACATAGGCCCGTTCCGCGGTCATGGTGGCAAATTTTACATTCTGCTCTGAAAAGAGAATGGTTTCTCCCATCTCCTTTAGCTTGAGAATTTGTTTGCGCAGGTCTTTTACCACGAGCGGAGCTACCCCTTCCACAGGTTCGTCTAGAAGGAGCAGGTCCGGATTTCCCATTAAGGTTCGACCTACGGTGAGCATCTGCTGTTCGCCCCCACTGAGGTATCCTCCCAGGTTTTTGTCTAGCTTCTCAAGAAGGGGGAAAAGTTCGTAAATCCTCTTGGCTGTCCATGGATCGCCTGTAAAGCCTTTGGGAACCTTGTAGGCAAGTTGTAAATTTTCACGTACTGTAAGATCGGGGAAGATCAGTCGATTATCCGGTACATATCCCATGCCTTTTTGTGCGATGTAATATGGTGGCCGGCCCCCCAATTCTTCGCCGTGGAATTGCACACTTCCAGATTTGGGAGGTGTCAAACCCATAATGCTCCTCACAGTGGTTGTCTTGCCGGCCCCATTTCTTCCTAAAAGGCAGACGATTTCCCCTTTATCTACAGAGAGGGACACATCAAAAAGGATGTGGCTCGTTTCATAAAAGGTGTTGATATCTCTGACCTCCAGTATCATGCTTCCTCCCCGAGATATATCTTTTGCGCTGTTTCATTTTCTCTCACTTCTTGTGGGGTGCCTTGTGCAATAATAGCCCCTTGGTGCAAGACGGTAAGCCTCCGGGCATACCCAAAGACCACGGACATGTCGTGCTCTGTGAAGAGAATAGTAAGCCCCATCTCCCGGTTCAAACGTTCAACCAGGCCCATGGTTTCATGGGTCTCCTCACCAGACATCCCGGCTGTCGGCTCATCCAGAAAGAGCAGTTCAGGCTTGCAGCCAAGGGCAATGGCCAGTTCCAGTCTTTTCTTGTCCCCCTGCGAGAGGTTCCCGCTTATCACATTGGAGTGTTCGGAGATGCCTGTGATCTCAAGAAGCTCCAAGGTCTCTTCTTTCACGAGCTGCTTGGCAGGGGTAAAAAGGTTGAGGGTCCTTTTTTGTTGGGTCAAGATTGCCTGCCGTACGTTTTCATATGTGGTAAGGGCGGGGTAGATATTACTCACTTGAAAGGCCCGTGCGATTCCTAGACGGGCAATCCTATAGGGGGGCCAATTAGTAATATCTCTGTTCTTGTACAACACCTCCCCTGAGTCAACCTTATGGTATCCTGTGAGAAGATTGAAGAAAGTGCTTTTCCCTGCCCCGTTCGGGCCTATGATGGCCGAAAGCTCGCCAGCTCCCATCTCATAGTTGACTTCATGACAGGCCCTCAGCCCGCCGAAGGCCTTGTTAAGGTGCTCCACCTTGAGGATAACTTCTTCTTTCATATCAAACACTTCCCATATCTACAGATTCATTTGCGCCTGCCTTCACACGCTTGGATCTATACACCTTCATTCTCTCCCCTGCTAACCCGAGGACCCCTCCAGGCATATACAGGACCACGAGGGTAATAACTACTCCGATGACTAAAGGCCAGTATTCGGTAAACCCGGTCACAAAGGCAAAGAGAAAGGTGTAAATCAGGGACCCTATCATGGGCCCGAAAAAGCCCAAGGGACCGCCAATTACGGTCATAAACACAGGGATCCCCGATTGGTGCCAGTTGCATAGATCCGGGGCAATACTTCTGTTGAAGGGGCCCAAAAGGCCACCGGCGAGTCCGGCAAACATGGCTGCGATAACAAAGTTGATCAGCATATATCTCCGAACATTGATCCCAATAAACCTGGTCCGATCGGTGTTGTCGCGAATTGCCCGCATCGTATAACCAAAGGGGGACTCGCTGATGAACCACATGACGATCAGTCCAGCCGTAACAATAAAAAGGGTGAAGTAATAATAGGGGATAGCGCCAAAGAGAAAATCGGGGGGGACGATCCCCTGCAGTCCATCGTCCCCTCCGGTGAATGAATACCACTGAAATATGATGTAGTACATGAGCTGTCCAAATGCCATTGTCAGGATCGCGAAGTAGATCCCTGTCAGACGGATACAGAAATACCCGAATATCAGGGCACATATACCAGCCGCGATCATGGAGACCGGTAGACAGACAAGGAGCGGAACCGAGGCCTTCAGCATAAGCAGCCCAGTGGCATAGGCTCCCACGCCATAATAGGCAGCGTGACCGAAGCTCAACTGGCCCATGTAGCCAAAGATCATATTAAAGCTCACCGCAAAGAGGCCTAAAATAAGAATCTCAATGGCTATGTGAATCCAGAAGACCTGTATAACCAAGGGCAGTATCAGCGCTCCCACGAAGACTAGCGCAAGCCACCAATATTTCTTCATAACAACATACCTTTGCATATTAAAGGTGTTATGCTCTCATAGGAGTTCCGAATAAACCCCATGGGCGGATTATTAATATAAGCGCAGTGACGACAAATATCAGAACCAGGGCACCCTGGGGCCAGAACAGTATGGAAAAGGCATATACCTCGCCCACAATGATTGATCCCACAAAGGTACCCAAAAGGCTCCCAAAGCCCCCTATGACCACCACGCAGAAGGCCTGAATGATGACCGCCATGTCCATTCCCAGGGTAATGGAACCCACAGGGGCCTGTACAGCTCCTGCGAGTCCGGCAATGAAGATTCCGAGGACAAACACCCCTGTATAGATCCTGGGAATGGGGATTCCCAGGGCGCTCACCATCTCCCGGCTGAACACTGCTGCCCTAACGATATGACCATATCTGGTCTTCTTCAAGAACCACCACAGACCTATGGCGACGGCAGCACCGACCAGAATCACAAAGATGAAATATGAGTCGAACGGTATGCCGAGGAAGAAGACCGGACCAGCAACGAGGGGAGGCCTCGCAATGATCCTGTCTTCCACCCCCCAGGTAAGCTTGATCAGATCGCCGATAATCAGGACCATGGCATAGGTGAGCAGGAGTTGCTCCGGAAGCCCCCTGTCATAAACGCGTCGAATTAGGACCACCTCGATAATCCAGCCGATCCCAGCCAGGGTCAGTGATGCCAAGGCAATACTCAGCCACAACCCAAACCCATAGTCCTGCAACAGGTACCAGAAGGTATATGCAAAGTAAGCCCCCACCAGCCACAGAGAGGCATGGGCAAAATTGAGTATGTTCATAACCCCAAAGATGAGGGAGAGTCCCGAGGCAATGAGAAACAGCATCATGCCCCGGAACAGTCCGCTCAAGAATTGTGCCATAACTAAGGAAAGGTCCATAAGTTACACTCGCTTATTTTTTCTCTCCCAATCTGGCGGCAGTAATCTCAGCCTCGGGCCGCCAGGAATCCGGGCCCTTAACCTCAACCAGATCGTGGTAAATGGGGAATGGATATTTAGGATCATCTGCTACCACGCCGATGTAAGAGGAGCAGCTCAGCTGGTTGTCAATAGTTCGAAAAAAGAGCTTGCCGCGTGTGGTTTCGATAGTCGCCCCTTTGAGTACGTCCTTCACTTTCTCAGTGTCTATGTCGCCTGCCTTTTCAATGCCCTGTTTTAGGGTATAGACCGCGTCATATTCCATCACTGCCCAGTCGCTGGGATAACGGTTATACTTGGCCCTAAAGTTCTTTACAAAATTAGCCATCATGGGCACATCCAGGTGAGCGAAAAAAGGCGCTCGGCACAGTCCTACCATACCGCGGGTTAGGGTCTGCGCCTGTATTATAAGTTCTGAGACACTTATTAACGAGCCGGGATAAGGAATTTTTTGGAAAAAGCCAGAGGCCTTTGCCTGCTGATTGAAGGCGACATTGTCCTTTGAGGCCAAACAACCGTACGCAAAATCAGGTTTCTGGGCCATAATAGCGGTGATGTAGGAAGTAAACTGCGTCTCTCCAAGACGAGGCCAAAATTCCTTTTTCAGTTTCAACTGAGGGGCGAATTGTTTTAGGAGCTGGACCGTGTTCTCTTGGGTAGACCGGCCCCACTCGTAGTCCGAGGCAAGGGTGACATATTCTTTCCAACCTTTGTTCTTTGCCAATTCCGCTACACCCAGTACCACGGCCTTGGCCTGCATGTAGCTGTTCGGCACTACTTGGTAGGTGTAAGGGCTGAACTTTACCTTGGTGATGTTTTCCGAATTGCTGATAGCGGGGATGTGGAGCACCTTGTATTCCTGGCAAACCGGTTTGATTGCTGCAGCCACCGCGCTTGAATAGGCCCCCAGCACGCATCGTACCTTTTCCCGCAGGATCAAATCCTTGGTCTCCCGAACGCCTATATCAGGCTTGGTTTGGGTATCCCTGATAAATAGCTTTATGGGATGCTTTCCCAAAAAGCCACCCTGGGCATTGATCTCGTCCACGGCCAGTTTGATGGCATCCACCCCATCTTTGCAATAAAGAGCCCCGGTGCCGGTAAT
>DATKYC010000365.1:0-3594 GCA_035528695.1 Acidobacteriota bacterium
CATGTTGTCGATGGCGTTACCGCCAGCGCCTCCAACACCAATTACCTTGATCTTAGCATAATGTCTCTCCTTTTCTTCCACAAATTCGAATCTCATGACCTCCCTCCTTTTGTTTATAATGTTTGCAAGGTCAAAATCCTAGGCACCCTTAAACTCATACAACATCCTTGAACCATCTCTTCATTCTACCTATAACCCGGTTGAAAATATTGCCGTCTCTAATTCTAAACTTTTGAACTTTTTTGCTCCTCTTGGCGCCATAAAGTACAAGGCCGACGGCAGTGGCATACATCGGTTTGTTCACCACTTCCACCAAGCCGGTTATTTTCTGCGGATATCCTATACGCGCGGGCACGTTGAATATCTGCTCGGTCATCTCTACAACACCCGGCAATTCCGCTGACCCACCGGTAATTACTGCTCCCGAAGTGATCATGTCTTCGTAACCGCACCTAACAAGCTCACCGTAGACCAGAGAGAATATCTCTTCGACTCTTGGTTCAAGGATTTCCCCAAGTATCTGCCGGGATAACACTCTGGCCTTTCTTCCTCCTACGCTTGGCACCTCTATTGTCTCTTCTCTCCCGATCAATGAAGAAAGTGCACATCCATATTTGATCTTGATCTTTTCCGCCTCCAATCTCGGTGTCCGAACCCCCACGGCAATATCGTATGTAAGGTTGTCACCCCCTAGGCCCAGGACCGACGTGTGTTTGATGGCCCCTTTTGAGAATACTGCCATGTCGGTAGTACCCCCACCAAAGTCAATGATGGCAACGCCAAGATTACGCTCTTCCTGTGATAGGACTGCCTCACTTGATGCCAAGGACTGGAGAACGATATCACAGACATCCAGACCGGCCCTGTTTGCGCACTTTATGATGTTCTGTGCAGAAGTAACTGCACCTGTGACAATATGCACTTTGGCTTCCAAGCGAACACCAGACATTCCCAAGGGATCCAAGATTGCGTCCTGGTCATCCACGATATACTCCTGGACAAGGGTGTGAATGACCTCTCGATCCATGGGTATGGCCTGGGCGCTTGCAGCCTCAATAACACGTTCGATATCCTTCCTGGTTACCTCTTTTTCCTTTAGAGCGATAACTCCGTGACTATTGAAACCCTTGATATGACCACCGGCGATTCCGGCATATACAGAGCTTATCTCACACCCTGCCATGGTTTCCGCTTCCTCTACCGCCTCCTTTATTGAATTCACGGTACGCTCAATGTTAATCACCACCCCTTTTCTAAGTCCCTCTGAAGGATAACTTCCCATGCCGACAATCTCTACCCCATCATGCCGAGCTTCACCGACCACGGCACAGATCTTGGTCGTCCCAATATCTAAACCCACGACAATTCCACTAGACATTTGATGTTACCTCGCGGCTTTTTACTTCTTGCTAACCTTTTCTAAAGGAGACGACAGCTCCCTCGTCATAATTCAAATCAATTCCAGTCACCTGATGAATACGACCGGTCTGAGTCAAATGCTCGGCCACCTTTTTAAGGCCGTTCATCTTGTTCCTTAGATCCCCGCAGCTCAATTTGATCTCTGCCGGGAGATGGCTGAAATAGAGTGACATTCCCCCCTTTTCCTGCAAATGAATCTCTGAGAGCTCATTCAATGACCACACGCCCCCTTCTGACTCCAATATGCCCAGCAAATGGGCAGTGGATTCCAATTGCTTCTGAACTTCTGATCCCTCTCTAGATACGCCGGTGATGATTGGGAAGTCCATCTCCTCAGTATCTGACACTTCTTTGAAGACCTCACCCCACCGATTCATGTAATAGATTTTGTCCATCAGCACGAGAGCACGGGGTTCCTCCTTTTCAGCTCGAACTACCAAGGTGTCAGGAAACTGTCTTTCGAGTCTAACAGACCTAACCCACGGGTGCGTTTCCATTTTTTGTTTCAACTCATCTAGGTTGAGGGCAATCAAACTATTCTCAGCATTCAAACCGTACCTTTCAATAAGTTCAGCCCTAATACTATTATCGACACCTATCACCTCCACGTGCTCGAGCTTCATGTACGGAGAGGCAAGCAGATAATGATAAAGAGACAGAAAAGAGAAGCTGATTATCGTTATAACCGCAACAAGGAGGGAGAACTTAAAAAAAACGGATCCCAGCAGATGGATCAGTCTAAGTACTGCTAAGCGAGTCCTATTCCTTTTTCTTCTCACAGGCTGATTAACAATGACGGTTCGCCTTTTCATGGTTCATTGCCTTTTTGTCTTGTTGGATCCATTAACTCGATTTGATTCTCCGGGTACGAGCACTTCCTGCCGACAGCATAAGTAAATCCAGCACACTCACCTGCCGACCACCTGAATCTCAGGCTGCAGTTCGATGCCTGTTCTTCTTTTTACCTCCTCTTGGGCAAGACACATGAGTGCCAGTATATCCTTGGCTTGAGCACCACCAGTATTTATTATAAAGTTGGCATGTTTGTCAGAGATCATGGCCCCTCCGATCCTCTTCCCTTTCAATCCCGCCTCCTCAATGAGCTGACCGGCATATCCGTTGGGAGGATTCCTGAACACTGAACCTGCGCTGGGGTATTCGAGCGGCTGGCTTTTCTTGCGCCTTTTCAGATAATTTGCAACTCTCATAGAGACAACCTCGGGAGACTCTTGGTCAACATTCAAACCAACCATCACAATGACGCTCCCCTCTTCGATCTTGAGCTTCCTGTATGAAAAGGTAAGTTGCGTCTTATCTCTTCGAATAACCTCACCACTCGAAGTGATAACCTGAATGTATAGTACCCTATCTCCAATCTCACATCCGAAGGCACCAGCATTCATCGCGATTGTCCCACCAATCGTCCCGGGTATTCCCCCAAGGAATTCCAGTCCCCCTAACCCTGAGCCTCGACAGTAGTTAAGAAGATCAACAACCGGTAGGCCTGCCCCCGCCACGAGCCTCAAATCATTCTCCTGCTCGAGTTCGACAACTGCCAGCGCTCCGCTCAGGAATATCGCCACTCCTTCGAGACCCCCATCTCTTACTAGTAGATTGCTACCTCGACCGACCACTAGATAGGGAACTTGTTCCTGGTTGAGATATCTTATTACCTGTCTGAGTTCATCAACATCCTGCGCTGTATAAAGAGCCTCCACCATCCCACCCACTCGCCACGTGGTATACTCTGCCATGGGGCATTCGAACTGAACCCTCTCTTTTACCTGACCGACTAGTTCCTCTTTCTGTCTTTTATTCATCGCTATGTTCGCGACAATTACTCGATCTGCCGTGCCGCTAGAGTCGCGTCTGGCACTGCAATCTCAACTACTCTAACTCATCCAAAAGTTTCTCTCCAATTCGATAAACGTCCCCAGCACCTAAGGTCATCACTGCATCACCGGGTCTTGCTACCTCGCGCAGGGTAAGGATAACGTCCTCCTGGCTTTTACAAAATATCACCTCTTTATGCCCATGTTCTTTGATACCTTGTGCGAGGCTTTCAGCACTCACTCCGTCAATTGCATTTTCTCCTGCGGAAAATATGGGGCACACAACTAGAATATCCGCCTCATTAAAACTGATCACAAACCGATCAAACAGGGCCTTTGTCCG
>DATKYC010000366.1:0-11553 GCA_035528695.1 Acidobacteriota bacterium
AAGCCAGGGTAAAAGCAGCGGGTATCGGTTACTCGGGCAATATTTTTTATGAGGCTCAGGCCGACCTTTCTTTAACGCCAATTCCATTCGTTGGTATCCATGGCGGCTATAAGATTATGAAACTTGATTGCGAGGACATCAACGATGTCTATGCAGATATTGAATTCAAAGGACCGTATGTTGGCCTCACGATTAGCTTTTGATGATAAAGGGGTCTTCTAAGGTTGTGAGATCGAGATGCTTCTTCTGTAGCAGCCAAGCCCTTGATTTTACTGGCGGGCGATGCGCGACTCGAACGCGCGACCTCTGGTTCCGGAGACCAACGCTCTATCCAGCTGAGCTAATCGCCCTGAAAAATCTCTTAGCAGGTTTTTCCCCCTGGGTCAAGATGTGGTTAGATAATGCCAAAGGCTGCGACAGCGAGAGAAGAGGGAGCCTGACGTTATATTGAAAAAGTATACTATGCTTGTTTATTTAATACTAACCTAAAAATATTGACGATACAGAAGAGTTATGTTATTAATAAACTGTTTCTTCCATGAACTTTATTATGAACCTTTCAGCGGGTGAACTGCATGAAAAAGAATGGCAAAGTCCTTGAGGAAGCAGGAAAAAAGGAAGAAGAGCTGCTCGATTTTGAGTTCGAAGAATTGTTGGAAGATGAAGGTAAAGCAGTCAGTGCTGAGGCCTCATCAGATAAGGAAGTAATAGAGCTGGTCGATGTTATTGAAATGGGCGAGATGATCCAGGGCTTAGAATACGATAAGACTGCGGGAATGTTGGGGGATAGAGGAGCCCTTGAAAAACCTGAAATGGTTGAGGAGGAATTCGATCTGGGTTCAGATGAATTCATCCAGACCCCGGATGAGGAGGCGACTCAGAGACTTGAAGCGGATTTTGATTCCATACTCGAGACCTTGAAGTCATCTGAAAGTGTTGATGCTGCACCCCACGTCTCCCGCAGTGATCTTGAAGGCGCGCTTGTTTTGGAGTCATCGACGGGAGCTGAGCCTGGTTTGGAAGACGCTGAAGTATTAGAGGCACCAGTGGAAAAACCTGCCGAGCTTACTCCTGATACCCAACCAGAGCCTCGCCACGATGATTTGAGTGAAATGCCTAAAGCTTTGGGGAGAAAATTTGAGGGTGAGAGAGATGGTAGTTTTCCTGCAGCAGAAAGACTTGCTGGAATATCGGAAGAGAGACTCGAGGCCATAGTAACCAGGGTGGTCGAAGAGGTTGTAGAGAGGGTAGCGAGGGAGACAATGGCCAACATTGCCGAAAAAGTTATTAGAGGGGCCATTGATGCCTTGAGGGAGAGCTCGAAATCCCCCAATGGCTAAAGTGTAACCTTAAGGCATTAAGAATCACAAAGAAATCATATCTGTTGAGGGGGTTGTAAATCCTGCAACCCCTTTTTTAGTAAATTACAGAACCGGTCCCGCAAAGCCTTATGTTGTGCTTGCGCTTCTTCAGTCAAAAGAATAACCAGCCATTCCCATTCCAAATCGCACAAGCCGTTAGGGGCGGGGCTCATTAGGGCCTCGAGAGTGCGGAAAGATATAGCGATATCCATAACCAGCCCCGAGCGCTTAAAACTGAGCATACCCCGTCTAAGAGCGTTATCCTTGCCCAAACAGATTGGTTTTTAGAATATAGCCTTGATGGAATTATTCCGTGCTGATAGATTACTAGATTAATCAAATTGTTTTCAAGGAGTGGTTTGTAGATGGAAATGGAAATCTTGACCAAGGGTTATGAACCGAAAGACGTTGAAAATAAATGGTATCAATACTGGGAAGAGAATAATCTCTTCTTCGCGGAAGCCCCCTCTGAAAAGCGCCCATACTGTATCGTGATTCCCCCACCCAATGTTACGGGGACGCTTCATATGGGCCACGCCTTAAACAATACCTTACAGGATATCCTTTGTCGCTTTAGGAGGATGAAAGGCGACAATGTTCTATGGCAGCCGGGCACCGACCATGCAGGGATTGCCACGCAGAATGTGGTGGAAAAGGATCTGGCTTCGAAGGGAATGGACCGCTATGCCGTCGGCCGGGAGAAATTTGTGGAACTGGTCTGGGAGTGGAGAGAGAAATACGGCGGACTGATTATTAATCAATTGAAAAGGTTGGGGTGTTCGTGTGATTGGAGTAGGGAACGCTTTACCATGGATGAGGGGCTCTCAAGGGCGGTAAGAGAGGTATTTGTGAGGCTTTATGAGGAAGGACTCATATATAGGGGAGACTATATAATCAATTGGTGTCCCAGATGCCATACTGCCCTGGCTGACCTCGAGGTCGAGCATGAGGAGACCGAAAGCTCTCTTTACTATATTCGCTATCCCTTAGAAAAGGGCGAAGGACATCTGGTGGTTGCCACAACCCGTCCTGAAACCCTTTTGGGTGATACGGCCGTCGCAGTGAACCCGGAAGATGAACGGTATAAACATTTATCAGGCGCTAATGTGATCTTGCCGGTACTCAATAAACCGATTCCAGTAGTCTTCGATAGGTATGTGGATGTGGCATTTGGCACTGGTGCGCTCAAGATTACCCCTGCCCATGACGCTAATGACTTCGAAATCGGGAATACTCACCAGCTTCAAAGAATTAAGGTTATTGACGAAGACGGAAGGATGAATGAACTGGCCGGGCCTTATCAGGGCCTGGATCGGTTTGATTGTCGCGAAAAGATCCTCAACGATCTGGACCAGACAGGTCTGCTGGAGAAGATTGAGCCTTTCCGAAATGCGGTGGGCCACTGTTACCGGTGCAAGACAGTGATCGAGCCACTCCTCTCAAAACAGTGGTTTGTCAAGGTTGGGTCACTTGCTGAAGCCGCCAGCCGATCAGTCAAAGATGGGAAAACAAGAATATACCCTGCCAACTGGGAAGGCGTTTATTTTGAATGGATGAACAATATTAGGGATTGGTGCGTTTCGAGGCAGATCTGGTGGGGCCACCGTATCCCCGCATGGTACTGCACGCAATGTGGGGAGGTTCATGTAGCCAAGGAACCGCCCCAACATTGTCGAACATGCCAAGATCCAGGGCTTGTTCAAGAAACAGACGTTCTTGACACCTGGTTCAGCTCGGCGCTCTGGCCTTTTTCCACCCTCGGCTGGCCGGATTCAACCAATGAACTCAAGACATTTTATCCCACTTCAGTTCTTGTCACCGGTTTCGACATCCTCTTCTTTTGGGTGGCGAGGATGATGATGATGGGGATCCATTTCATGGGAGATGTGCCTTTCAAAGATGTCTACATCCATGCGCTGGTCAGAGATGTGGAAGGGAAAAAGATGAGCAAGTCCAAGGGAAATGTTATCGATCCCCTTGAAGTAATGGATGAATTCGGCACAGATGCCTTCCGTTTTACCCTGGCAGCCCTCGCTGCTCAGGGGAGAGACGTTAAGCTTTCAGAAGAGAGGATTTTAGGCTACCGCCATTTTGTCAATAAGATTTGGAATGCCGCACGGCTCGTTTTCATGAATTTGGACCTGGAGGGGAATGAGCGAGCCGGGGAGAGGATCTATACCCTCCCAGACCGCTGGGTTCTGACAAGACTCGGTCAGGTGAGTGAAGAAGTGACACGGGCCCTTGAAGAATACCGCTTTAATGATGCAGCGGGTCTCTGTTATCAGTTCGTATGGCATGAGTTCTGCGACTGGTATCTTGAGATGGCCAAGCAAGGCCTCTACGGCAATGATAAGGCCGTAAAGGAATCTTTGAGAGATATTGTGCAGGAGGTGCTCATGGCAGCTTTGAAACTCCTGCATCCTTTTATGCCATTTGTCACAGAGGAGATATGGCATAGGCTCCCGGCGACCGAAGGCAGTATTATGGTTGCCAAATTCCCCGAGCCCTCTGATTTCATGGGTGATGAAGATGCCCTGAGAGAGATGGATCTGCTCATGGGGGTTGTGACCGGGATTCGCAATATCCGTGGCGAAATGAACATACCACCTTCCAAGAAGGTGAATATTGTCATCGATGTGGCCGATGAGGATGTAGCCGTTGTCTTGCGCCAAAATATGGCCCATATCCAGACCCTTGCCAAAGTGGAGCAGGTATCCATTGCTTCAGGGGTCCCCAAACCTGAGGCATCCGCCACTGCGGTGTTTGGCCAGATTCAGGTTCATATTCTTCTGAAAGGCCTCCTGGACTTTGAGGAAGAAATGAAAAGGCTTGGAAAAGAGATCAAGAAGATTGAAAAGGATATGGAGCTTTCTCAAAGGAAACTCTCCAATGAGGAATTCCTGACAAGAGCTCCGGCTGAAATAGTAGAGGAAGTAAGAGAAAAGGTTAGGATTTTTTCCCTTAAACTGGGGAAACTTACTCAGAACCTGAGGTTTTTCGAGGAGATAGATGATTGAAGAGCATCCGTTGCTAGAGCGTATCGTCCGTCTGGGTCTTGAAGAGGATCTGGGCTCAGGAGATATAACCACAGAGGCAATCGTAGATCCTCGGGCAAGGGGGAAGGCCTTTCTCATTGCACGAGAGGAGTTGGTGCTCGCCGGCCTGCCGGTTTTTAAAAGGGTCTTCTTGGAGCTAAGCAGGCAAATGGAGTTTGAAGAATATTTTAGTGAGGGCGATCTGGTGCCTGAAGACCAGAGCGTGTGCCTCATCACTGGCCCTCTCTCCTCTATCTTAAAAGGAGAAAGGACAGCGCTCAACTTCTTGCAGAGAATGAGTGGCATAGCGACCTTGACCAGACAGTATGTGGAAAAGGTGAAGGCATTTGGAGCCAAAGTCCTGGATACAAGGAAGACCTGCCCAGGTCTCAGATGGCTTGATAAATACGCTGTTCGAGTGGGGGGTGGCCATAATCATAGGTTTGGGCTTTTTGACGGGATATTGATAAAAGACAACCATATCGCCACAGCCGGTTCTATCACTGGAGCCGTGGAACTTGCCAAGCGAAACGCGCCCCACACAGTGAGAGTCGAGATCGAGGTGGAGGACTTGGCCGGTTTAGAAGAGGCCTTGCTGGCCGGCGCAGATGCGGTTTTACTCGATAACATGACACCAGAAGAGATGGCAAAGGCAGTGCAATTCGTAAATGGTAGAATCATAGTTGAGGCCTCAGGTGGCATCAATCTGGATACCATCGAAAAAGTAGCAAGAAGCGGTGTGGATCTAATTTCCGTGGGGGCCCTCACCCATTCGCCAAAGGCAGCTGATTTCAGTTTGGAGATTAGTCCTGTGAACCGAAAGGTGAGTACTGATGGAGAATAAGTGCGGAGAGAGCGAGTAGGCCATTTATTGCCAATTTTGCCCTCTGCAATAAGAGTAACCGATGAAACCTTATGCCATTGAAGTGAAAGACCTCCGGTTTTCCTATGGTAAGGTACCCATTTTTGAGGGTGTATCCTTTACCCTGGAACAAGGCGATTTCTTGGGGATTCTTGGGCCCAATGGCGGCGGGAAAACAACTCTCTTGAAACTCTTGTTGGGGATATTGAAGCCGGACAAAGGGATTATCAAGGTCCTTGGAGAAGACCCTCATGACGCCAAACGCAGGGTCGGGTATGTGCCCCAAAACACCGATTTCAATATCACCTTCCCGATTAGCGTTTTGGAGATCGCACTTATGGGGAGGTTGTCTCGATCGCGAATCGGCAGACGGTATTCACGCAATGACCGCTCAAAGGTTGAAGGGGTTTTAAGCAAGGTGGGCATGTGGGACTATCGGAACACACCCATTGGTAAGCTTTCCGGAGGGCAAAGGCAGAGGGTCTTTATAGCGAGGGCGCTTGCCACAGACCCGGAAATCCTTTTCCTAGACGAGCCCACAGCCAGTGTAGACCCGGAATTTGAGACAGACCTCTATGATTTCCTGAGGGAATTAAATGAAAGGGTGACTATCGTGGTTATTACCCACGATGTGGGAGTCATATCAAGGAACGTCAAATCAGTGGCTTGCGTCAATCGCGCACTGATGTTTCACGGGGAAGGACGCATTACCCCTGAGATGATTGATATGGCGTATGAGTGCCCGGTCGATTTGATCGCCCACGGCGTGCCCCACCGCGTCCTGCCCTCTCACGAGGAGAAGTGATATGTGGGATGCATTCCAGTTCGAGTTTATGAGAAACGCCTTGCTCGCGGGCATCCTGGTCAGTATCTCATGCGGAATCATCGGTACCCTTGTGGTCGTCAACAGGATCGTCTTCCTATCAGGCGGAATTGCCCACGCCGCCTACGGGGGAATCGGGCTGGCATTCTACACAGGGATCTCTCCCACTCTGGGTGCAAGCCTTTTTTCTGTTGCGGTCTCCATGATCATGGGGGCCATAAGTTTGAAAAGCAAGCACAGGGCGGATACCATTATCGGTGTGCTCTGGGCAGTGGGTATGGCCGTTGGCATTATCCTCATAGACCTGACTCCCGGTTATAACGTAGACCTCATGAGCTATCTTTTCGGGAGCATCCTGGCAGTACCGAAGACAGACATCTGGTTCATGATCCCGCTCGATGTGGTCATCGTTCTGACCACACTCATCTTCTACAAGGAGTTTATCGCCATGTCCTACGACGAGGAGTTTTCTTTTGTTGTGGGCATACCGGTAAAGCCACTTTACTTTGCCTTACTATGTATGACGGCCCTCTCTGTTGTTATGGTCATAAGGGTAGTCGGCCTGATCCTCGTTATTGCGCTGATGACAATCCCACCTTATATTGCCGAAAAGTACACCAGTTCCCTTGCCAAAATGATGATCCTCTCATCCTTCCTTGGTATCGTATTTACCTTTGCAGGCCTGTGGCTCTCTTACAATTACGATTTTACCTCGGGGGCTACCATTATCATTGTTGCCGGGATAGCCTTTTTTATCTCCCAGTTAGTGGACCTGATACGGGGGCATGCCTTCTGAGCGTTGGCGGGCGGAGACGAATGCTGAGGAGCAGCGGATTGTTTTCTTAGGATAGAAAGGAATGTGGGCGGGGAAGATTCACCCCCTACTCGGTGCGAAAAAGGTCTGCTGCGAAACGGGGAAGGGTAAAGGCGGCCCGGTGGAGCTCCGGGGTGTAATACTTGAGATCCCGCAATTGTGCAGCCCTTTCCTGAGAAGGAGGGGTTAAAGGATCATATTTCAGGGAGCAGAAAAAGAAGCCTATTACCCCGCTAGGGTAGGAGGGGACCATCGTATAATAATAGCCTACCTTCGGATATACCTCCCGGGCAAAAGACGCAACCCCCTTGATAACATCCTGGTGAAGATACATGGATTCACATTGGGTGACTGCAATTCCATCCTCTGAGAGCGCCCCTTTCATATCCTCATAGAACTGGCGTTGGAAAAGGATCTGACCTGGACCGACAGGGTCTGTTGAATCTACAATCACAACCTCGTAAGAGTGTGGATGCCTTGTCACAAAATGCGCCCCGTCTTCATGCAGGACCTTCACTCTTCGATCATCAAAACATGATGCCAGGGACGGCAGGAATTCCCGGCATACCTTAATTACCTCTTCGTCTATCTCACACACATGGACTTGCTCTACCTCCGGATGTTTGAGAATCTCTCTTACCGCTCCCCCATCTCCTCCACCGATGACCAGAATTCTGGACGGCTTGGGGTGGACCAGCAGCGGCACATGCACAATCATCTCATGGTAGGCAAACTCGTCAAATTCTGTTAGCATGGTGATGTCGTCCAGAACAAGCATCCTGCCCAGTTTTTCTGTTTCAAGGATGGTAATCTCCTGGAATCCGGATCGGTATTGGCAAAGCACGTCTTTGATCCTAATGCTCATTCCACATCCGTGAGCCATTTCCATACTATCATGAAACCAGAGATTCAGGGCCTGATCCTTTTTTGGATCAAGTTCGGCGAGTCCAATTTGCTGGTTCTTGTCTTTTTCACTCATTTGCCTGCCTTTCGCGCGTAGGAGATCAGTTCTTGCCCATGAGGTAGGTTACGGCCCTTTCAAGCCCGTCAATAGTGAGCTCAAACATCGGAAAGATGTCCTGGATCATGCCTATGGTTCGAGTGTAGGGCCACTCTTCGGGCATCCTAGGATTAAGCCACACAGAGCGCGGGAAGGTCTCGGCAATAAAACGGAGTCTCTCATAGCTGGGCTTTGTCGACCTCTCCTCTATGTGTATAGAGCCGTCGGTGGCCATGAGTTCATACGGCGCCATGCTTGCATCACCGACCATGACGAACCGTGTTTCTGGATCGAGGCGGATAATGTCATCCAATTTGAAAGGCTTTCTAAACCTGGGGGGATCCTCCCAAAGATTATCGTAAATGGTGTTGTGAAAGAAAAAGGTCTTTAACTCCTTGAACTGAGCACGGGCATAGTTAAAGATGGTTTGCGCTACTTCGATGTAAGGATCCATAGACCACCCGCCATTGTCTATGGCCAATATGACATTGAGACGGTCCCTGAGACTGCGGTCAAACACGATCTCTATCTCGCCGGCGTTTTTCATTGTCTGATAGATGGTTTTATCGATATTGATCACGTCCTTGGGTCCTACAGGCACCATGTTTCTTAATCTCTTGAGGGCCTCTCCGATCTGAGCCTGGGTAAGTGGCCCTTCCTGGGAATAATCGCGGTATCTCCTGTCCATGGCCACCTTGACCGCTGACTTGTTTCTCGAAATTCCCCCGACCCTCATCCCACCAGGATGGTAACCAGAGTGTCCCACCGGAGAGTAGCCTCGTGTGCCTATCCATTTTCCTCCCCCGTGATGTTCTTCTGCCTGCTCCTTCAAGCGGTCAAGAAAGTACTGAAGCAGTTCTTCCGGGCTCAATTTGTTAAGTGATTTCTCATCAATACCTAAGGCCTCAGCCAACCCTTCAGGGTCCTTCAGCCATTCTTCCAGCATGGCGCGGGCTACTTCAGTGAGCTCAAATTCATCCGGTTCCTTGAGTTCAGCCCCTTGAAAATGGTGCGCAAAAACCTGATCATAGAGATCGAAATACCTCTCACTCTTGACCAGTATTGAGCGGGCTGCGGTATAAAAATCATCAGTGGAGGTAATAAGCCCCATGCTAAGGGCCTTTTGAAGCCTCAGGAACGAGGTGGGGGTCACAGGAATGCCCACTTGTCTTAAGAGATAGAAGAAGCTAGTAAACATTTGAAACGCCTTCTAAATCCTCATCCGTGACACGGAGTTTCGCGCAATTGCGTGATCAGGGCTCTTCTTGAACAGGACACCCAGGTAAGGGATATCTCCCTTTATCAGGTCTTTGGCCTGAAAATCTGGATCTGCCTTCAGTGCACGTACCCAGTTGATGAGTTCTCTGGTTGCGGGTTTTTTCTCAACGCCTCTGAATTCTCTCATCCGGTAAAAGGCCTTGACCGTGTGTTCCAGCAATTCCCTGCTGATGTCCGGAAAATGGACCTTGACAATTTCCCTCATCATGTCAGGCTCAGGAAACGCAATGTGATGGAAATTGCAGCGACCCAAAAAAGGATCGGAGAGGTCTTTCTTTGCATTGGAGGTTATGACAATCACTGGCCTGTGCTTTGCTTTAAGGGTCTTGTCAATCTCAATGATATCGAATTCCATCTGGTCCAGGACGTCGAGCATATCGTCCTGAAAATCCGTATCTGCCTTATCGACCTCGTCGATCAGCATCACTACTCTTTCATCCGAGACAAACGCCTGGCCTATCTTTCCCATCCTGATATACTCTTCGATATTGCTGACATCCCTTGTGGAATCGCCAAACCGGCTGTCATTGAGCCTTGTGAGGGTGTCGTACTGGTATAGGGCATCGACAAGTTTCATGCTTGATTTAACATTCAGGACAATCAGCCTCATATTTAGGGCTTCTGCGATGGCGTGCGCGAGCATGGTCTTGCCGGTTCCTGGTTCTCCTTTAAGAAGGAGGGGCATCTCCAGGGCCATAGAGATATTGACGATTTGAGCTAATTCCTCATCCAGGATATACTTGGATGCGCCGGAAAATACCGTGGACTCACTTGTATGCGACATGTTTCTACTCCTTGATAAAGACGAAATCTTCTTGCTTAAAGTCTCAAACATTGGTAGCAGCCTTATCTGACCTACCTCGTTCAGAATTATTTCCCACGTTTGTGAACGTAATAATATAGGACATCAAAACCATTTTGTCAAAGGACAAACGCCACAGGGAGGCCTTTTATCTTGCGGGAACCGCACCCTTAAGTCAACAATGGTTGTGGGTTTAAAGGGCTGTATTCCCGTGCCCACAACGAGCAAGACACGAAAGAGAGACACCTTAAGAGCCCATGACAACCACCTTAGGAGAAAGAGAGAGTGACACAGTATGCCGTTAGCATTTGACTCCGTCAGCCACGGCACCGTTGCCTTTGGTTTTTTCAATATCGATTCAGACATGCTCCTACTTGAGCACTACTTCTTTTTTGCCACTGATTTTTGCGCGTATGTTTCCGAGATCGCTGAAGCCTGCGTGGAAGGCTCCTTCGAGGGCGTGTGGCATGTTTATTACATTGCTGATCAAAGGGAGATAGGGGACCTCATGGGGGCGATTTATGCAATTAATCACACCGGCTTCATAGGGGAAGTATACCGCAGATTTCCATTCCCGAAAAACCCTGAGAATTTTAAGCAGAAGCCTGATGGCATCAAAAGCCAGGGGTTAGTTAAGAGCGTGATTACTGAGTATGGAAAACTTATTGAGATCCCTTTCACCGTGGATGAAGAGCAAGGCGAGGTGGCAATTGGGGAATACAGGTTTAGGAGGTCCCCATTTCAGGAACTGGTCAAGTATGTCTGGCGAGGTGGTTATCCGCGCTGGAAAAATGAAACAAGGCCGAGCTATGTCCTCGCAATGCGAAAAGAAATAGAGCGGTGCTGCAACAGACTATTCCATGGGATTATTTTTGAGGAGTGAAGGAGGGCGTTTTCCATTGCAGATGTCCCTACTTCTGATTTACGAGAAAGTTAATTATGGGCCCTGATTAGTCAAGAGGAGCTGGGGGCGCAGAGGGCTGGCCAAGGACAAGTTTTTCCTTAGGAGTTCCTGAAGCTTATCAAAAAAATCGAGGTCAAGGAACTTACCACGCTTTGCCGAGAATGATATTTCTAATCTTTTTCTCGGTCTGTTTTTCTACCAGGAGCATTTTCTGGGCCTGTGCCTTCTTGATCTTTTCGATGAGGGTGGCCAGATCAGCAGGTTTTTCAAGAAAATCTATGGCCCCAAGCTTTATCGCCTCTATGCCCTTTTCTATACTGCCATAGCCGGTGAGCAGTATGATTTGCAATTCAGGCTTGTTTTTTTTGAGGACTTTGAGCGCCTCAAGGCCATCCATTTCTGGCATCATAAGGTCGAGCACGATAGCATCGTAAGATTCCTCATTACTCATTCTGATGGCTTCGATCGCGGATGTAGTTGTTGATACATGCATCCCCCGGGTCCGCATCCGCTCGGCAAGGCCCTCAAGGAACTCCTGTTCGTCGTCAACGAGCAACACTTTTTCAGCCATGGTCAGACTCCTCAAAAAATAATGGTGTATTGTTCTTACTAACGGATTATCCTTCTGGTGATTAGCGACCGATGTCTCTGGGCAGGTAAAGGACAAGCTCTTC
>DATKYC010000367.1:0-4691 GCA_035528695.1 Acidobacteriota bacterium
TCATCGGCCTCTTTTCTCTTGTCCACGTCAAGGAGTGCCATTCGGGCGCCATCACCAGCGGCATTACCCACTGAATAGAGATTTTCTGGCGCGCAGTCAGGAAACATCCCCAGCAGGGCTGCAGATTGCTTGTCTATGTAACTGCCGAACGCACCGGCCAAAATGACCTTATCCAATTTATCAACGCCCAGGGTCTTCAATAGGATTTTGGCCCCTGCATACATAGCTCCTTTTCCCAATTGAATGGCCCTTATGTCGTTTTGACAGACAACGATATCCTGGCCGATTGAGGTCTCCCTTGCCCATGCAATGACGAACTCGGGCGAACCTTCGTTCATTCGGAAACGGGGAGTCTTCAAATCCTTTTTGAAACGACCCGTTCTATCTATAATTCCAGCCAGAAAGAGTTGGGGTATCGCATCAATTATCCCGGAGCCGCAAATTCCCTTTGCCCCGATCTCCTCCGGCTCAATCTCTGTACTCCATCTATCCTCATCAATAATTTTATACCGCACTTCAAGGGTCTCTTTGTCTATCTCCAGCTTCTCAATAGCACCTGGGGCCGCGCGCATGCCAAATTTCAGCTCCGCACCCTCAAAGGCAGGTCCGGTGGCGCACGATGCCGAGACAAGACGCTCCCGGTTGCCGAAGATCAACTCCCCATTAGTGCCGATATCAATGATTAGCTCTATGCTGTCCTGGTTATAGGGGGCTTCGGCGATGAGCACCCCGACATTATCAGCCCCTACAAATCCGGCCTCTATGGGAAGGACGTGGACATATGCCCCCTGGCATATCCTGATACCTGTTCCGCGGATCTCAGCGCTCTCCCCAAGTTCTTTCTGTGCATAGACCCCACAGTTCAGGCAGCGCCTGCATTCTTTGGTCGCTACTTCCTCTTCAAATCCAAGCTCAACTTCAGCAAAACCGGTCCTTTTCTCCGGTTCCAGCACAGCCATGATCTGTCTTGCTTCTTGAGCTAGACCCTCCTTCGGTACCTCTTCTATTGCTCTGAGCGGAAGAGGCCTGGATTCCTTTACATTCATTCCCGCAAGGTAAAGCTCAATAGATATAGCTGCTTCTTTCCCTGCGGCAACTGCGCTGATGACATCTGCCGGGCCGGAAACAGCATCACCCCCGGCAAAGACGCCCTTTATGTTTGTCTCCAATGTAGTATCGTCCGCCTTGATGGTTCCGGAAGAGCCCTTATCAACTTCTGAAAAATCTTTCTCATCAGGTCTCTGACCAATTGCAACTATTACTGTATCGGCCTCTATAGTGGGCCCCGCATCTGTGGCAAACTCAGGATTAAACTTGCCCTCCGAATCGATAACCGATGTGCAAATAACCGTCTTCAGGCCAACAGCCTTGCCTGCTTCAGTCAATATGTTTGTCGCCCCGAGTGAAGGATGGATAATTACCCCTTCCTCTTCGGCGTGTTCAATCTCCAGATCCTGGGCCGGCATCCTGTCTTTCGAGGTAAGATCTCTGGTTTCGAGGCAAAGGAGATGGACTTCTTTGGCCCCAAGGCGCAGGGATACCCTCGCAGCATCAATTGCCACGCTGCCGCCCCCGATAACCAGCACCTTTTTCCCTAATTTAACCTCAGATCCCGAATTTACCTTATTCAGGAAATCAAGGGCATAGATGAGGCCCTCAGCTTCTTCACCGGGAATATTCATCTTCTGGCTTGTCCATGCCCCGGTGGCCACAAAGATCGCCTTATATCCCTTAGCGAAAATATCCTCCAGGTTTTTTACAGGCGAATTCGTTCTTATCTCCACCCCTGACTCTTCGATGAAGCTGATCTCATTATCAAGCACCCGTCTGTCCAATCTGTATTCGGGTATGCCATAGCGTAGCATACCGCCACTTTCAGGCGCTGCCTCGAACACGGTAACAGGGTACCCGTTTCTGGCTAAATTATAGGCGCAGGCCAACCCCGCTGGCCCCGAGCCAATTATGGCGACACTGTGCTCTTTTGTCTTTTCGATAGGGGTTGCCTTCTTTCTTCCTGCCTTGAACTCATAGTCCGCTAAAAAACGGTGTAGAGAGCGGATGGACAGCGGTTCTTCAACCTTTCCCCTTTCGCACTTTGTCTCACAGGGGTGTGTGCAGACCCGCCCAAGAACACCGGCAAAGGGTATGGCCAACCTCACCAGCTCAAGGGCATCCTTGTACTTGCCCTGTGCAGTAAGGTACAGAAAGTCCTGGCCGTTGACCCCGGCAGGACAAGCAACCTGGCAGGGCGGATAGCCACCCACGTCAACTCTTTCAGCTTCCGGCGGTATCCTGAGCCCCCAGTCACGAGCCTTGATATCAATAGAGTGGTGTTGGGCCGGGGGGAAAGGAGCACGGCCTATGTATTTTGGATCAATATTTAGAAAGATATGGTGCATGCAGGTATTGCCCACTATGGACATGTCAACTATATCCTGGCGCTTAATATTCGCAGTCGCGGCCACCTCTTCTACGATCCCGTTGAGACCATCTATAATTGCCCTGTTTAAGACATCAAGACCATTTGGGTTGGTCATGGTATAGCTTATTCGGGACATGACATCTTCGCCGTAAACTACCTGCGGATTCATCATTGAAGCGGTCACTACCACACTGCCGTCAGTGAGATCGCAGAGATAGCCGGCTACCGTGGAGGTGCCCACATCCACCGCCAGGCCGTACGCCTTTTCCACAAGACCTGGCTCCACCTTGATGACCTCTTTTCCGTGCCACACCGACACGGTCACCTTCCAATCGCCCTGGCGCACGACATTCTGCAATTCCAGGAGCACCTGATAGTCAATGGTGAGGTTATCGAGTTTGTATTGTTTCCTGAGTTGGTTCGTAAGACGCTCCCAGTCGCCCAGTGTATCCTCCAGGGTAGCTTTTGTTAGCTCAACATAATACTTCTTGACCGCCGGATTCACTCTCATTGGCCTGTTAGTGGCCGCTTTGCGCACAACCTGCTTCCCCATTCTGCTTTCCTCGGGGACGAAGATTACCACGTCACCCAGGATCTTTGCCTGACAGGCCAGCCGGTAGCCTTCCTCCTCCTGGCGTATGTTAAAGAATTTCCTTTCCGTCGGCCCCATAGGTGAAAGATGGTCTCTTGTTGATTTAGTGGCGTATTTCTCGAAGTTCCCCTCCTCAATCCTGACCTTGCAGGTACCGCAGATGGCCTGTTCACCGCACACACCTTCTATATCTACTCCCAACGCTATGGATGCCTCTTTGAGGGTCTTGCCTTTGTCAACGTATCCTCTGCACCCTGATGGCTGAAAGATTACCATGTATTTGTCTTTTTCCTCAGTTGGCATAACTCAGTTCCTCTCTATGATTACTTGACTTACTTCTTCGCTCCCGACTCTTCTTCTTTGAGCATCTTAATCAGTTTGATAGCCTCATCAACTGCCGTCCCGGCACTTTCCGCATATCCGTCGGCGCCGTACTTCTCGACTATTTCCGGAGTTATTGGGGCACCCCCTAACATGATGCGGACGTTCGGATTTTGCTCTTTTAGCTTCTTAACGATATCTGGCATAGCTACCATGCTGGTTGTCATTAAGGCTGAGAGGCCCACGATTTCGGAGCCGGTCCTTGCGAGTTCGTCAACAAACTTTTCAAGTGGTACATCCTTTCCCAGGTCGTAAACGGTCCAGCCAGCCACGTCAAACATCATCTTGATCAGGTTCTTGCCAATGTCGTGAACATCGCCTTCAACCACCCCGAGGACTATGGAGCCTTTTGCCTCAGGTTTTCTTCCTGAGGCCAGGATGGCGGGTTTGAGGAGGTCCAGACCGGCGTATAGCGCATCGGCACACATCAGGAGTTCCGGGACGAAGTATTCCTTCTTGTTGTATAGATCGCCCACCTGTATCATCCCTTCAGCCAGACCGTCCATGGTTACAACGAATGGATCTACGCCTTCCTCTAATGCAACCTTGGACAACTCAACAACCTTGTCCTCGTCGAAGTTGACTAATGCCTCACGGAGTTCTTTCAATATTTCTTGGGTTCTCTCATCAGAAGCCATTTCAAACCTCCTTTGTTTTTTTGAGGGTTGCCATCACCTCATTTATCTGTGTCCGACAACCTCTCTGAGTTATGATTATAAATCTTCAGCCAAGAACCATGCATCATCATTATGATGGCGTTTCACTACTTCAGTCCTTCTAAAGTTTGAGGCCTTAAGACGCTTTTTCCCTTTGCACTAAAACTCTAGGCGGTTCCAGCTCGCAAACTCTGTCCCATCCGTCGCAGGTTTTCAAATGAGCACCAGCTACATTTCCTTGAGCTGCCCCGCAAACTCCGGAAAAAGCTTGTTCAGGGGATGGGTTTCCAGTGACGGAAGCTTTTTGCTCTCCGCAAAGGCAGTGACGGCGGTGAATGCATCGGCCATGGCTACGGCCGGAAAGATCCTTGAAGCGCCTGCCATGGGCCCGGAGAAGATCATATCGTGGTACATGAAAGAGGCCAGGGCCTCCAACCCGGCATCGGCAGCAGACCATCCTTTAAAACCCCACAGCTCTCTGGCCTTTTTCCACATGTAAGATCCATTACTCGGGGCGCTTGCGGTTGGGAAGCCCCACTTCTCCTTTATCATCCGGTTGGCGATGCTGCAAAAAGCCGTCGCAGGCCCGTTCATGACGGAGGTGTCCACAAAGATGCTGTCAAATTTGGCCCCTACCTTA
>DATKYC010000368.1:0-10200 GCA_035528695.1 Acidobacteriota bacterium
CAATCTTATTAGGTCCCTCACTCGCTCCCGGGCCTGCTGGTCCTCGATGTGGGTTATCTCGATGCCGGTGAAAAAAGGATCCAAGGCGATGTGTCTCACCGTTTCCTCCCAAGGACCTGAGCCCGAGGCAAGCTCGGGAAATGCCATATAGTGAACAATCCCCATTCTCAGATACCTTTCAATTGGTGTGTCCATTTTGTCTCCTTCTTATAACTTATAACAATGAGGAGGCCCGTTTCCCCTGCTATCATCCCTTGGACCTCAGTGTATCATCAGGCCCTTTGCTAACTAGCCTAGATGCTTTGGCTTACAGCCTTAAAAGCCTCTACTGAGAACCAAAGCATCCACAAGATGAATAGCTCGTCCTCTTGCAGCCTTTCAACCTCTCCGGATTACCACGATGACTAAGCTTGAGCAGAGGATTGGTATGTAGAAACCAGGCAGAATTTACGTCCAAATAATGATGTTGCCAAGTTGATATACTTGTCCGCCTAGATCCAAGAAAAGGGAAATGGAAAGACTCCTAGTTATCCGGAGGGCCACCCGCTTCCCGGATGGCCCAGAAAACTTTTTCAGGATCCGCTGGCAGTGTGCGTACCCTCCCGCCACAGGCATTAGCAATGGCGTTCAAAATCGCAGGCGTGGCAGGGATATTGGGCATCTCTCCAATACCTTTGGCACCATAAGGTCCAAATTTATTCTCTACCTCAAGGATCACTGGCTTGATGTCTGGGACATCCAGCGAGGTGGGAATCAGATAGTCCTGCAGATTGAGGTTCTGAATGTAGCCATCCTCCAGCGCCACCTCCTCCATGAGGGCATAACCCAGGCCCATTGCGACGCCTCCCTCGATCTGGCCTTCCACCGCCATGGGATTGATGGCCTTGCCCACGTCAAAGGCGGCAACGTAATCCGTCACCTCCACTTGCCCGGTCTCAACGTCAACGACGACCTCTGCCATGTGAGTAGAATACGTATAGACGAAATAAGGGTTACCCTGGCCTGTCTCTGGATCCAAACTCGAGGGTGGTGGGGCCCACCACCCCTGGCCAATAAGGCGCTTCCCCTGGGCCATGCACCTGGCAGCCACCTCCCTGAACTCCAATGACCTGGTGGGATTTATCGTGTCATAAATGCGCCGTTTCCTCGCCCGTAGTCTCTCTATAGGCACCAGGAGCATCTCGGATGCTGTTTCCAGGATAGAGCGCTTAACCTCACGGGCGGCGAGAATAATGGCATTACCCATCAAAGTGGTAGAGCGGCTTCCCACTGTGGGGCCCGATTCAGGCACTATATCGGTGTCTGGCTGCACAAGACGGACGTCCTCAAATAGAACCCCAAGCTCTTCAGCACAGATCTGAGGGAGAACGGTGAAGGACCCTTGGCCCATCTCGGTAATCCCGCTAAAGAGCAACACCGATCCATCCTCGTGAACGTAGACATTAGCACCGCAGCCATCAGCGCTGATCCCAATGCTGGTGCGGTACCAGCCCATGCCAATGCCTACACCTTTACGTTTGGTGCGCTGCCTGTCAATATAGCCAGTCTGACGGTATCTTTGATCCCAGTTGAAGTTTTCGGCACAGGCTTCCACAGTCTCCAGGAGACCCACGCTCTGGTCCAGGACCTGTCCAGTGGCGGTCATAGAACCCAGCTTAAAGGCGTTTTTTCGCCTTATGTCTATAGGGTTTATGTCAAGCTCCTCGGCCAGCTCGTCCATGATCTGCTCGTGGGCGATGTGGACCTGGGGCGCTCCGAAGCCTCGCATGGCGCCACCGAAAGGGTGATTGGTGTAACATAGGTATGCGTCCACCTTTACATGGGGAATCTCGTAAGGTCCTGGCATCATGACCATTGAGTGAATGTGGGAACCACCTGCAGGAGGGATCAATGGACCCAGACTGGCGTAAGCGCCCTGTTCGTCATATATTACTCCCTCGAATGCGACCAGAGTGCCGTCCCTTTTTGCTCCCAGCTTGACTTCCATGATCATGGGGTGTCGCTTGGCGGTCTGAAGAGTGACCTCTTCTCTTTCAAGGGTGATGCGCACAGGGCATCCAGTATGATTGGCCAAGACCGCAGCGCGGCAACCTAAATCGATCGGGGAGTCCTCCTTGCCACCAAACCCACCGCCCATCTGGATCTGCCGGGCCTCCACCTTATTAACAGGAACTCCTAACACAGCAGCCAGATTTCGTCGCACGGTGAATGGGGCCTGCATGGGGCCTTCTACGAGCATGGTGCCGTCCGGCCGAGGGATAGCCATAGAAATGTCCGGCTCCAGGTACGCGTGCTCCAGAAAGGGCACCTGATAGGTCCTTTCAATAATGACGTCTGCCTCGGAAAAACCTTTCTCCATATCCCCTTTGCGGAGTTTGTTATAAGATAACAGATTGCCTTTTCCGTGTATCTTAGGAGCATCCTCCTTCAGGGCATCGCGGGGATCGAAGATGGCCGGTAGGGGCTCATAGTCTACCTCGATCAATTTCAGGGCCTCCTGGGCCGTTTTCTCGTTATCCGCTGCCACGAGGGCCACGCCGTCACCCACATACCGTACCTTATCCCCACAGATAACAGGCTGGTCGGGGATGATCGCTCCAAACCCATTCCTGCCAGGCACGTCTTTGGCCGTGAGTACCGCCATTACACCGGGCAGCATCTTTGCCTTCTCAATATTGATAGACTTTATCAAGGCGTGGGGATGGGGGCTTCTGAGAATCTTTCCGTGCAAAAAGCCCTCCTGCGGATAGTCGGCACCATACATGAGGGATCCCTTTACCTTAAGCAGCGCATCGGTCCTGACTAGGGACTGCCCCGCCACAGACGGCGCCAGCTTGGGGGCTTGTATTAGCTGTTCAAGGTCAAGTTTCTCCTTGGTGAGGACCTTTACTTTCCTCTTATCTTCGGTTTTCTTATTCATAGCTTATTCCCCTGTATAAAAGACGTGGTCACTGGGCTGACTTTCTGTGCTGGCTCGCCGTCTTGACCGCCTGAACTATCTTGCGATACCCGGTACACCGGCACAGTACCCCGGAGATTGCCTGTCTGATCTCTGTTTCCTGGGGCTCGGGATTCTTGTCCAGAAGGGCCTTTGCAATCATGATCATGCCGGGCGTGCAAAATCCGCACTGTACGGCGCCTTCGGTCATGAAGGCGTACTGGATCTCATCCAGTTCACCCTCTTCTGTGCTCAGTCCTTCTATGGTGGTCACAGAGCGTCCCGCGACCTTGAAGACAGGCAAAATGCAAGAATTGACGGGGTCCCCGTCTAAAAGTACGGTGCAGGCGCCACACTCCCCTTCACGGCATCCCACTTTGGTGCCTGTCAGCCTCAAACCGTCCCTAAGAAGGTCAACCAGCAACGTGTCGGGAGAAACATCGACCGATACCTTCTGGCCATTCAACTTGAAAGAAAGCTTCTTACTCTTCATAGTACACCTCTTAATCAACAGGATAACCCGCTCGTTCCAGGGCCTTTCGCAAGCCTCGCCTCACAAATACCTCCACCATTTCCTGCCGGTAATCGCAAGAACCACGCAGACAACTATCTCTTGGACTGGACTCCAGCCTGGCGGTCTCCGCTGCCACCCTCAAGGTATCTTCACTGATAGGCGCATCGCGGAGCTGTGCTTCAGTTCTGGCGGCTCGGAAAGGGGTGGGCGCTACAGGTCCGAGGGCTATAGCGGCCTCTTCGAATACCTTCTTCGTAGGATCCACCTTGACCACAATAGCACATACCAACATGGGCAACGCGAGGGCTTTGCGTTTGCTCAAACGCAGGTAGCAGCCTCCCTGGTTTTCCTTCAAGGGATTGAACTGGATGCGCGTGAGGATTTCCTTGGTGGGATCCAGGACAGTCTTCGCAGTGTCGAGGAAGAATTCAGAGAGGGGAACGCGTCTCTCTGCACCCTTAGTGGCAATAGCCACCGAGGCGTTAAGCGCCAGCAGCGGGATACTCGTATCAGCCGCCGGCTGGCCGCTGACCAGATTGCCGGCTACCGTGGCAATGTTACGTATCTGGGGCGAACCCACCCATCCCCCTCCTTCAGCAAGAAGTCGGGCTTTTTCCTTGATTAGGGGGGAAGAGGCTACCTGCGCATGAGTAACGAGTCCACCCAGGGTAATCTTACTTCCGTCCTCGTCAATGGTGCCCATCCCTTTCAAGCGGGTGATGTCCACCAAGACCTCTACCTCCAAATCCTTGCGCCGCAATTGGGGAATAACATCGGTCCCGCCAGCCACTACCCGGGCCCTGCCTTTGTACTCCGCAAGCATATCCAGTGCTTCCTCCAAGCTCTGGGGCAGGAGGTAGTCTTCTACAGAAATGTGCTTTGCCCAGTGCAAATCTTCGAAAGTGTATGACATATTTCCCTCTCAAAAACGGTGATAGGTAGAACTCCAAAAAATGGCTTGAAGCGATAGCCACTTTTTCCAACATCATTTATTTCCAGGTTTTTTTCTCTAAGGTCCATTGGATATCCCGGCTCACTGTTGCGTCCAGAGAACGAATTGTGTGGCCGGTATTCGAGTCATGCCCATTGTCTAGAGAGATCCAACTACTTCAACATGATCCTAATAGAGCTGAAGACATACTTTAATGATATCAAGAAGTCGACCAAATAGCAAAGAAACCTAACACAGAATTGATAGAAAGTGAATTGCTAAGATTAGTAAACTTGAAAAATAAAACCGGCAAACGATTTGCTAAGAGGCCAGGCCAAAGGAACTTCATGGGGACCTGCGTGCCTCTCTGTCAGTTACAAAGACCTGGCCTTCAACGGCAAGTAAACTACAGTCCTTCCTGGCATATGAAAGAATGCTCATATGCGACTCTGTCACTCGATAATAGCGACTGCTCTGACTGGAGAGCCGTCTCCCTCTTCTAAGTTCAAAGGTAAACAAGAAAAGATGAAACCACTTAGTGGTAATATATTCAAATTCGTCAAATTCTCAACAACAATAATGTTACGCTCTAAGAGGATCCTGTGAATCGGAAAAGCAGTGGATCCTACTTCATCGACAGAAATCGTATCTACTCCAAGACCTTTTAAGTTAAAGCTGCTGACCCACTTGGCTGCCTCATGGGATAGTAACGGATATCCTTGAAAATATCCTTTTTTCCCCCACAATTGACACCAGCCTGTATGTAGTAAGATGAATTCACTCTTTTCTATGAAACTCTGATACGATTCTAAGTCCACAATTTCGATGGTTGACTTTTTATTTGCCGCCAAATCCAGGACAGATGATTTGCCGACAAAATTATCGGCGGAGATCTGATCCAAGGTTTTGCCTCCTGGAATGATGTGCGCCGGCGCATCTACGTGGGTGCCTGTATGGGAATACAGAATCACCTTTCTCTCATTAAAACCAGTATTGGCAATGGTACAAGGAGTTGTAAATACAGGCGGTGAAGTCCCAGGATAAGCTGGCATTCTTGGGGATATTGTATGGCTCAAATCAACTAGTTTCATTTTTTTCTTCTCTGTAATGGTGGCAGATCGTGACCAGCTACTGGAACTAATGGGATGTCCAGCCAGCGTCAACAAGGAGGGCATGCCCAGTGACGAGGTCAGAGGCTTCGACGTTTTCTCTGAAGGCGATCATGCCGACCATTTCTGGAGTGGCGGTTTTAAATGGGCATTCTATTCTTGAAGATAGTCGGATCCGCCTCAGGTGCCCGTGTGAGCCGGATTATCTGAAACAGATCCTGCGCCTCTCGAAATGATTATTCCCTTTGTCAGCGCACATATCCTTTCTGGTGGAAGCCACAGGACTTTCGAATGACCAGTTTGGGCTCCATAATGACCTGGTTCACTCCATCGTAGGCCCTTCCTTCGATTTTGTTTATGAGGGTCACAGCGCCTGTTATTCCCATTTGGTGGATGTTCTGGGGGATCGTGGTAAGCTCCACGCCCGTCAAAGAAGTCACCTGGGTATTGTCCACTCCTATCAAGGCAACATCTTCCGGAATACGTAATTCTTCGCCCAGAATCGCCTCGCGCACACCCAACGCCATGTTGTCATCCTGGGCGAAAAAAGCGGTCGGACGTCGTTTGTTCGCGATGAGCCGTTTTGTCTCCTTGTAAGCCATTTCGCGCAAATAACCGCAGTCCACCACAAGTCTAGGATCTCTCTCCAGAGCGAAATCCTTTAGGGCTTGTCCGGCTCCTTCAGTTCGCATGAATGCGGTGGATGCGTTCAATGCACCGGCGATAATGGCAATCCGGTCATGCCCAAGCCGGTAGAAATGCTCTATCCCTTTATACCCGCAGGAGAAATTATCCAGAACGACGTAATCCATCTTGTTACTGAGTGTTGGATCCAGGGAGAACCGGTTCACTAAAACAAACGGAAAGCGATCTTCTATGAGCGGTTTGATATTCGGATCATCGACCGTCACGGTAGACAGGATGACGCCGTCCACGCCCCTGGCCCGCAAGTTGTCGATGCAGTCCTTCTCCTTTTTTGCGTTCACCCGGGCGTTCACCCCAGTGTTGTATATGAGGACACTGTAGCCCAGTTCGGAGGCCTTTTCTTCTACTCCCAGGGCTAACTCCGCATAAAAGGGATCAGCAACAGTATGGACGACCAGGGCAATCGTATTGCTTTGCTTGCCAATCAAGGATTTTGCTATATAGCTGGGATGGTATTCGAGCTTTTCCGCTATCTTAAGAACTCTTTCCCTTGTTTTTGCACTCACACCAGAGCGATTATTCAGGGCCATGGAGACAGCCGATGGTGATATGTTGGCCATCCGGGCGATGTCTTTAATGGTTGCTTTGCGCTTCATAGAGAAATCGTATCAGCCTCTCAAGTAAACCCGTATATTTCCGAAATGCACTGTTTGGTACGTCCAGCTTTGCACTCCAAGAATCCCCGAATCCCCGCTAAAAAAGATCTGCCGCCCTGATTGTATTGCGCCTAGACGGGGCACCGCTCTGTGTCCCTCTGCACTTGAGGTATAGGCTCAGGACTGCGCTGAGGGCTCCCAGCGGGACTTGACAGCGGGTTATTTGCAGATGCTCCACAGACCGTCCTCCATAATGGTCAGACCCTTTTCCAATTGATCGTCCGTGATCACAAACGGAATCAAGGTCCGGATGACATTGCCGGAGGTGCCGCAGCTGAGAATGATCAGTCCGTTTTCATGGCAGTAGTTTACCAATTGCCCGGCTTCGTTCGCAGCAGGTTCACCTTTGGGCCCCTTGACGAGGGCAAGCCCGAGCATGGCTCCGAGGCCCCTGATTTCACCGATCAGATCAAATTTCTTCTGCCATTTCTCAAAACGATCGCGCAGCTTTTTCCCCAAGGCTATGGATTTGTCCAGCATATTCTCTGATTCAAAAACCTCCATAAAGGCGAGGGCTGCAGCACAGGCCACGGGGTTACCGCCGAAAGTCCCACCGAGCCCCCAGGGGTGCACGCAATCCATAATTTCGGCCTTACCCACTACCGCGGACAGAGGCATGCCCGCAGCCAGGCTTTTGCCTACCGTAATAATGTCCGGCTCGACGCCCCAGTGCTCAATGGCAAACATCTTGCCGGTGCGGCCCAAACCGCTCTGGATTTCATCTGCCACGAATAGGATCCCGTTATCGTGACATATCTTCACCAGCCCTTGAAAATAGTCCGGGGGCGGAGCAATAAACCCGCCTTCCCCTTGAACCGGTTCAGCCACCACCGCAGCCACCGCTTCCGGGTTCACGTACTTCACAAAGAAGTCATACAATTTTTCAGGACCGGCAACATCACCGAAGGGCATGCGATATATTTCCGGCGCAAAGGGACCGAACCCAAATTTGTAAGGCTTCATTTTGCTGGTCATGGTCATGGTGAGCAGCGTTCGCCCGTGGTAGGCATTCTCAAAAACAATTATTGCCGGCCGCTTGGTGTAATATCGGGCGATCTTTACGGCGTTCTCCACCGCTTCGGCACCACTTGTGAACAAAACGACCTTTTTCGGGAACTCTCCGGGGGTGATTTGGCATAATTTCTCCGCAAGCGCGATCGCGGGCGGATACTGGTTAATCATTATGCAGCAATGGGTCATTTTTTCAGCCTGGGCTTTGATGGCAGCCACGATTTTGGGGTGGCTGTGCCCTACACTCATGGCACCGATTCCACCTGCGAAATCTATGTATTCCCGACCCTCTACATCACGTAGAATGGCGCCCTGGCCTGATTCGATAAATTTCGTCGAAACACAGCCTAAACCAGTGGAAAAATACTGAGAACGAAGATCGCCAAGTTGCGCATTCGATTGTACCTTCATATTCCTCCCTCCATATTATGCCTTGGAATTTCCATTTCTCTTAAGAAGAGGCACGACCATAACAAAATACCATTTTTCAAAATAAAACCTTTATCGTTTTGGTCCTATTTTATACAATCTTTCAGGGTATTTAAATAGTGCTTTGGCGATCATGTCAAGAAATAAATCCAAATCTTCATACTTTTTTCTTTATCGCTTTTGTCTCACTCTACACTTAGGGGACAACAATGGCTTTAATAGCAGAAATTAATAGAATCGAAACTAGTCTCGGAAAATGTCTTAGTTTAACATTATACAAAGATAGTTAACAGGATAATCATGCCTGAAGTAGAGCAACAGCTTTATATATCCCACTAAAGAATTCATGATGTTCTGATTTTTTTCTTGACAACGATAAATTGCGAAGATTAAAACTTTAACGTAAAAGTAACTGGTGCAGAAATGGGGGTTAAAACTAGCCTGAAAGGGTCAACAATTTTGGGAGCGGAGATTAGTATTTACGGCTTTTACGGTGAGATACTGCGAATCAAATTGTCCGAAAAAAGCCATCAAATCAAATAGTTGGAAGAAGAGCTTTACGAGCGGTATTTGGGGGGGGTCGCATCTTACCTTCTATACAAATCCAACGCGCCTGGCATCGACCCCAGGGTTCTAAAGGGCATGGACCTAGTCTATGCCGCTTCGGACCGGGGAGCATGCCATCTGAGGGCAACTTTTTACCGCGGCCTTTATCCATGGGATGTCTTGTGCGAAATTCTGCTTGTGGTCACGGGAATCCAAGCTAATAAAGATGTCTTGCGCAAACGAGCGGCAGCTATATCAACTCTTATCCGACAGTTTAAGTTGCGGGAAGGTTTAACGCCCGAAGATGACTGGTTACCCAAAAGGTGAAAGACCTGGAGGATGCGCGTGCAGACTACTATCGGCTGCGTGGCCGGAATGAATTAGGAGTTCCAGAATAGGCATGCCATGAACCACTGCAGATGAAAAGGATGGACATCAGAATGGATAAGAGAGATAGTCATCTGCCGGATTACGCCCTTATTGAGCGGCAGGAAATGATTCGGGGTCTCGGGTACGGGGACGAAGCCATCGGGCGATTTCAGATCGGCGTCGTCAGCAGTTGGGGCGAAGTGAATCCGGCGGCAATCAATCTGAATCGGGTCGTGGCGGCTGTAAAGTCGGGTGTTTGGGCCGCTGGCGGCACACCGCGGGAGTTTGTCATCAGTTCGATCTGCACGAGTATGGCGGGAAACGACAACTACCATCTTCCTCACAGGGACTTGGTGGCCGGTTACATCGAGACCGTAGCAAAAACGAATCTATTTGACGGAATGGTATTCGTGCCGGTTTGTGATGACGTTATTCCCGGACACCTCATGGCCGCCGCAAGGCTGGACCTTCCCTCCGTGGTTGTCACCGGTGGCTACATGCAGCTAAATCGTTACAAGGGGGCAGTGCTGGACCCCCTTGCCGTGGCGCCCAAGTATCATAGACAATTCAAAGAAGGCATTATCGATGAGTACGAATTCAGCCAAATAAAGGACAGGGGTTGCCCAGGTATCGGCGCCTGTCCAGTTATGGGGACGGCCAACACCATGGCCGCGATGGTGGAGGCCCTGGGAATGACGCTGCCCGGAAACACCAGTACACCGGGATCTGATTCCCGATTGATGCGAATCGCCTTTAGTGCCGGTCAACAAGTTGTCCGACTCCTCCATAACGACATAAAGCCTTCTCATATCATGACCTTTGACGCATTCAAAAATGCTATCCGTGTGCTCATGGCGATCGGCGGCTCAACAAATGCCGTATTACATTTGCAGGCCATTGCATCTGAATTGGATTTGGATATTCAACCGGAAACATTCAATGTGTTGAGCAAAGAGACCCCAGTTATTTGCGATATCGCGCCCTCCGGCTCC
>DATKYC010000369.1:0-3799 GCA_035528695.1 Acidobacteriota bacterium
TCTTAAGTATGATCGACATAAGGAAGGAAGTGAGGCCGAAGCCTTTGTTCTATGCATCGAAAGCGCAGGCAAGCAGTTTCTAGAAACGCCCATGGAAGTACCTTACATACCCAACTGGAATAGGGTAGCTTCCGCCGTTCCGAATATCTTCGATTTGCTCATCAAAGCTGTTGAAGAGGACAATAAGGGGTAGCTATCGCATCCGCTGGCAAATCAATTCCACCATTTTTCCTTGAAATCCTTTTTTCGTTTCCATTACCTGCTGTTGCCACTCCGGATCTGCACTGTCTTCAGGTCGATAAGACCGTCAATGAATCTTTGCAAGAGTCGTCGAACCTTCTTCTCGGTTTCACTCTTCTGGAACGCCTCTTTCTCATCAGCACTTATGGTGAGGCCTTTGGCCTTTTCCATAATGATTTCAAGGGTACTTTTGATCTCTCGCATCTGCAAAACCACCTGGTTTAACCGTAGCCTCTTACTCGTCTCCGTATCATCGCTTACCTTTTTTGTATTAATCTAGGCCTTTGAAAATAGCAACCCGCGTTCGTCGGTTCATGGGTCCATTTCCTCCGTTCCATGTCTCACGGCCTGGTCATTTCATGAAGTTACACAACGGGTGATGCCTCCCCCCTCCCTGTTCCCCTCGCATTTGCTCGGGGCCAGGGGGTCCCCCATTGAGTAACTTCTTGAAATGACGAAGGCCTCCCGCCGGTCACTCCGGAAAAGAACCCATGAACCGACTCTGTAAAATTGAAAAGAGCTAAAGTCTTACTTTTTTTTGCCCAGATCACTTCCAAGTGAGTTGAGATTTGTGACAGAAACGCAATTCCTCATTTTGTGCATTTAATGGATTATGAGCTCTTCCATGATCAGATCATGGAGTTTGGGTCGGAAGGCCTTGATCTTTTCATTATTCCGACTGGGATGGATACGGTTCGTGAGGAAAATAACAATGACATCCTGCTCTAAATCCATCCATACGGAGGTACCAGTAAAGCCTAAATGTCCAACACTCTTGGCCGAAAAATACCTGCCGGAACTTGACTCTTGAGGGGAGGGTGTATCCCATCCCAGCGCCCAGGTACTGCCTTCCACGATACCTTGTCGGCTAAAGAATATCTTAACCGTGTTTGGGTTGAGATAATCTTCCCGTTCCCCGCGAAAATGCAGGCGTAAGAGATTAACCAAAGCATACACCTCCTCCGCAGTTCCAAATAGTCCTGCATGACCCGAATAGCCCCCTACCGCGAAGGCGTTTTCATCATGCACGGATCCCAGCAAGACTTTTTTTCGCCAAGGACAGGCCTCTGTGGCAGCAAATTGATCTTCTTTAAAGAGGGCCTTAGAAGTGTCATTACTGAGAAACGTCCTATTGAATAAAAGGGGAGAGTAAAAGTGAAGGTTAAGGAAGCGATGCAACTGGATTCCAGTAGTTTCCTCGACGATCCACTCCAGTATCATAAAACCAAGGTCGCTATAGAGGCATTGTTTCCCTGGTTCGTAGGTGAGAGGCATTTCCAATAAGCGCTCCCGTACTATGGCCTTTCTCTTTTCACCACTGAGATGGTCAAGGGCGAGATAAAGAGGTTCCCAGTCCGCAAAGCCTGCACTATGGCTTAATAACAGCCGTGGAGTTATGGTACCCTTATCCCTTGGGAGAGCTTTGAATAGTAGGCTTGCAAGTGGTTGATCAAGATGGATTTTTCCTTCATCAACCAGCTTCATGACTGCCAGTGTAGTAGCTAAAGGCTTGGTCAAGGAGGCCAGGTCAAAAATTACGTCCTTATACATGGGGCCGGGAGAAGGGATGAGCACACGATGGCCTTCTTTCTTGAAAAAGACAATGTTATCTCCTTGTGCAACAAGAAGTACTGCACCCGGGTAAACACCCTCTCTTACACCGTCTGACAATAAAGTCTCTATCGAATCCCTTTTTTTCACACCAATTTCTCTGGTGACATTAGAGGCGGCAAGAGAAAACCGCTTGGAAAGCAGTATTGAGTATGATATTAGGCAAGGCCTGTCTTGACATCAATGTGGGTATTTGATGACCACTTGCCCATTATAACGACGATCGGCAGCTGGCCGCCCACAAAAAATAAATATACACCGAATATCTGTGACAAACAACGACAATACACACCGGCTAATCTTTGAAGATAAGGAAATTTTCCTTATAGGGACAGCCCATGTGTCAAGAGAGAGCACTCAGCTTGTGGGTACTGTCATTCAAGAGAAAAGGCCAGAGACGGTTTGTATTGAACTTTGTGAATCTAGATACAATGCGCTCACCCAAAAAAATCGTTGGCAAGATACAGATCTAATTAAGGTGATCAAGCAAAAAAAGGCGTTTCTCCTTTTGTCAAATCTGATGCTCGCATCTTTCCAAAAAAGAATCGGGGCCAAGTTGGGTATTTCGCCGGGTGAAGAAATGAGGCGTGCTATAGAGACAGCAAAGTCAGTTGGCGCTGCTATACACCTGGCAGACAGAGACATACGTATAACGCTTTCAAGAACATGGCGTCTCATAGGCCTTTGGACGAAAATCAAGTTGCTTGCGCAACTTATTACCTCGCTGGGAGAAGTGGATTCCATTAAAGAAGAAGATATTGAGATGATGAAAAATAAGGATGTCCTCGAAACGCTGCTTTCCGAGATCGGCGAATCACTTCCTCAACTGAGGCAAATCCTAATTGACGAAAGGGACCAATATCTCGCTTACAAGATAAGGAATGCACCGGGGAAAAAGATTATTGCGGTGGTAGGTGCTGGGCATGTGCCGGGGATTCAAACACATTGGAACGAGCCGGTGGATATCAATGCGCTTGAACAGATTCCCCCAAAAGGCAGGCTGTTCAGCTTTCTAAAATGGGGGGTTCCCGTTGCGATAGTGGGCCTGATTATTATCGGTTTTTTCAGTTCTGGAATCGCCGCCGGTGCCCACATGATAAAGTGGTGGATTCTGGCCAATGCGGTCCTCGGGGGCCTTGGAGCTGCGATGGCCCTTGCTCATCCTCTGACTGTTTTCTCTGCTATTGTCGCATCTCCTCTGACATCATTGAATCCCATGATCGCGGCTGGCTGGGTAGCTGGGCTGGTAGAAGTTCTTCTGAGGAGGCCCAAGGTGAAGGATTTTGAAAGGTTGTCTGAAGATATCTCCTCCCTGAAAGGATTCTGGAAAAACAAGATCACACGCATCTTATTGGTCGTCGTACTTACCAATATAGGAAGTTCGCTCGGAACCTTCGTGGCTATCCCTTTGATGGCCAGGGTATTTGCATAAACCGTACGCTTTTCACGACTAGCTTTGGCAACCGACTGGAAAGATCAAGAGAGGTTGGTGATTCTTTTCAGCCATTATTGCCCTGGCCACCTCATTATCGTCAAACGCTCCAACGATTCCCGCCGCAAGTCCCAGGCCTTGGCACTGCAGGAATATGTTCTGGCCGATATGACCTATTTCAATCAAGGCATACCTAACTCCACGGTCTCCATATTTTATGGAGATTCTCCGATACTCAGCAGTCAGTACCAGTTGCACTGGTGCTTCGGCCATCCACATTTGATGCAATGAGGCGATTGCCACATCTCTTCTCTTGTCTCCATCGGCGATTTTCCTTACTGAATGATCCCTCGGCCCGTAGTGATACACACCGGCCGTGAAACCTTCAACCCCCCTATCTCCTACGACCGCATAAACATCTGCCGGGTAGAGTGCTCCACCGGACGGAGCGGCCCTTTTAAAGCCTCTATCTTCTGTAATTCCCTGTGCAGCCCATAGGAGCTGCGAGAGTTGGTC
>DATKYC010000370.1:0-3240 GCA_035528695.1 Acidobacteriota bacterium
CCATTTCCTCCGTTCCAAGTCTCACGGCCTGGTCATTTCATGAAGTTACCCAACGGGTGATGCCTCCCCCCCTCCCTGTTCCCCTCGCATTCGCTCGGGGCCAGGGGGTCCCCCATTGCGTAACTTCTTGAAATGACTAAGGCCTCCCGCCGGTCACTCCGGAAAAGGACCCATGAACCGTCTCTGAAAAATTGAAAAGAGCTAAAGTGTTACCTTTGCTTTCGATAATTTCCGATAACAAGTGTATCCTCGCTACGCAACCATGGAATGGCAGTGTAGCGTTCTGGAGTTGTCGTCTTAGGAACGACTTTTCTTAAACGGCTCAGTGAAGAAGATGGTGAAAGTGGTTCCTCCTGAACTGTGGCAGTCTTCCTTTCTTGAGCAGAAATGACACTCGCTAATTCTCCCCGGACATATATCCTTATCTAGAGGTATATATCGGCATCTTGAAGAAGTCATGTTAATTTTGAAGTCGTAGCGCTCAGAAAAAATCTTCATGCGCAGCAAGTCGGCGCCCTTTCCACCGGCATTAAAGTCAAAGGGCGTCTTGGATGAATAGTCCATGGTCTCTTGGGTGGTAAAAAAGCCCTCAAAGATGCGCTTCTGATTATCACTCGTGATACCAACCCCATAATCATGGACCACAAATTCTGCCCCCTTGCCCCTACTCCTCACGAAAACCTCTATCTTGCCTTCATCGGGAGTATTTTCTATTGCATTCCTTATCAGGCCGATTACCACCTTTCTTAACGGATCAGGCGGCATCCGTATAACCACGCTGGGTTCAAAATGGGTTATAAGCTCCACCTGACGATGAGAAAAGAGCGGCTTGATCTCTTCGAGCACCTCTGGAACAAATTTGTCAAGGGATACATCCTGGGTCGGGCTCTCCTTTGGGCCGAATATTTCATAGATACGCCTCCTGACCTCCTCAACTATCGGCCCTTCACCTACTTCTTCGGCAACCAGGGATACCAGTTGTTCCGCATATTTATATAACAGTCTTGGAATGACATTTTCAGTGGCGTAGTACCTGTCCCGCATGATGTCCTCCACCTCGTACTGCATCTCCAATATGCGGTTCAGGTTCCGCTGGGCCCTCTCGAAAGTGGGCTGCCACATGTCTTCCGGCATGGATGAAAGCCTTCTCGCCAGAATAGTCAGGGAGGCGCCAAGAACAGCAAGAGGCGTTTTGAGCTCATGAGAGAGATGACTTATGACCTTATCCTTGGCCTGGTTAAGGCTCGACACCTCTTCGTAGGCCTCTTTTAGCTTCTCTGAAACCCTGGCATTTTCAATGGAAAGCCCCACGGTGCCTGCAATCATGTCCAGGAGTTCAACGTCTGTCTTGTCAAAAGCCCCTGTCTTTTTGTTCATAGCACACAAGACACCAATGATCCTGTCCTTGCTTCTCAAGGGGACATCCAACATATTATGGGTCGCGAATCCTGCCTTGATGTCAACTACGGAGTAATAATCGGGATCTTTGGAGGTATCTTGAACCACGATGGATTCCCCTGTACGGATTGCTTTGCCGGCAACCCCCTTGTTAGCAGGAAAGCGGATCTCTTTGATCCTCTTTTCCGCGGCTGAATCGTCATGGGCCGCAGCCTTAAAGAAAAGCTCGTTCTTCTCTTCGTCCAACAATATGACAAGTGCCCCCTCGGCGTTCACCACCCTCTTGATCTCATTACTAATGTAGTCGAGTAGCCCCTCTAAGTCCGGGTATTCGGGCAGGGCTTTGCTGATCCTGAGCAGCAGTTCGTTGTTCCGCTCGATCCTCTTTTCGTGGGTAATATCCTGGAGGATCACAAGCTGCCAGAAATGCTCATCCCTCGATTCCGAATACACCGCACCCTTTAAAACCACATCTAGAATCCTGCCGCTTCTCGTTAGCCTTTTAGTTTCATAACGCGGTATAATCTTTTCTTTAAAAAGGCGGGTGATCTTTTCAAAGGTCTCTCTCTGAAGACCTGGCGGAACGTACGGGATGCCTTTTCCCTCCAATTCCTCGAGAGTCCAACCAAAGACTTCCGTAAATGCGGGATTCAAATAGGTGACAAGGCCTTCTGGAGTAAAAACCACTATCGGATATGGGACAAAATCAAGAAGGGTCTTGTACCGCTGCCGGGATTTCTGAAGGGCTTTCTGGGCGGCGAACTTTTGTGTAATATCACGTGCTATCCCACGAAATCCAATCTTTTCCCCCCTGTTATTCGAAATAAGATTGGCAGATAACTCAACGACCTTTAGCTTACCGCTTTTATCGCTAATCTCCCAGACAAGGTCAGAAATACCCTCGCCAGTTTTATAGATTCGGGTAAAAATTTCGGAGGCCCTCAGAACCTGCTCCTCATCCATGAATTTGGCAAAATTCTGAAACTGGAGTTCCTCTCTCGGGTACCCTAGTATCTTGCACAGAGAATCGTTAAAGTACAGGAAGTTACCTTTGATATCCAGCTCATAGACCCCTTCTTCAATGTTGTCCACAAAGGCCTTGTAACGTTCGTTAGAGAGTACCTCACAGGCAGTCAACATGCTGCCATTCGGGGAACTTCCTTGTTCTTGAGGCCTTTTTCGAGAACCTTTCGGAGCAGGCTTTTTCCTGTTTTCCGGGTCATTTTTGTTCACTAGGACTGGATCTCCGAGGCAATATGTTTATGAGTTTCGATATGTTGTTGTATATAGCATGAAGAAAGCATTGTCATTATAATTTTTGAGCCAGCCGGGGTTCTCTGGAAACATTCGAAAACCCCCCTTGCCTACCTCCCGTATCTGTTCTATAATAATCCTCGCTCAAAGAGCCTGGAGTAGGCATCGTTCTTTCTCCTGAACCTCTAATAAAGGCCCCCAATGATAAAGTCAGCGAAAATACCAAAGGCTACGATTACCAGGCTTTCCTTTTACTACAGGCAGCTGGAGCTCCTGGAATTTGACGGCTATCGAATGGTCTCCTCAGAAAAGTTGGCCTGGCTTTGCCAGGGTAACCCGGCTCAGGTTAGAAAAGACCTCGGCTATTTCGGAGAATTCGGTGTTCGTGGAGTGGGTTATGACGTGATTGATCTTCAAGCGGAGCTCAAGAAAATATTGGCCGTGAACCGTGACTGGAACCTGGGTATTGCTGGAGTGGGCAACCTGGGCTCAGCACTCATGCAGCACCAAAGCTTACCTGCAAGAGGATTCAAGTGCGTGGCTGCGTTCGACAATGACCCTGATAAAATAGGGAAAAGGACCCTCTCA
>DATKYC010000371.1:0-2369 GCA_035528695.1 Acidobacteriota bacterium
CTTCGCCCCGTTAAAGGTAACAGCCCGTTTCACGTAGGAAGACAGGACAGGATGGTTCTCAGTGGTGTTGGACCCGGTAATCAAGATCACATTGGCTTTTTCAATATCCCCAATGGGATTTGTCATCGCCCCACTGCCGAAGGCTGCGGCCAGACCGGCCACGGTTGAGGAATGTCAGAGCCGAGCGCAGTGGTCAATATTGTTTGTCCCTATTACCACCCTTGCGAATTTTTGTGCCAGGTAATTCTCTTCATTGGTAATGCGAGCACTGGTGAGAACCCCAATGGAGTCCGGGCTTGATTCTTTCTTTACACTAGTCAGCTTTTCGGCAACGAGGTTGAGCGCCTCATCCCATGTCGCCTCTCGGAATTTACCATTCTCCTTAATCAGGGGGGTTTTGAGTCGGTCTGGATGTTGAATGAAATCATACCCAAATCTTCCCTTCACGCAGAGGCTTCCGTAATTAGGACCCACATCCTCCACACCTGTTGCCTTAACGATCTTTTTATCTTTCACATGGAGATAGAGTTGGCATCCAACACCGCAATATGAGCAAGTAGTCCTAACCTGTTTTGCTTCCACGGGACGTACATATGGGACCGAATCCTGTTTAGGAACAAGCGCCCCTACAGGGCAGGCCTGGAGACATTCGCCACAAAACACGCAGTCAGAATTCTTAAGAGCCCTGTCCCCTGCTGTGATAACCTTAGCACTTGAACCCCTATACCCAAGGCTTATTGCGTTGTTCACCTGGACTTCATTACAGGCCTGAACACACCGACCACAGAGGATACAGCGGGAAAAATCTCTGACAATAAAGGGATTTACGTTTTCAATGGGATAAGAGGTCTCAGAAGGGTTGAAGCGATCAGTTTTCACCTGGTATCGTACTGCCAAATCCTGCAAACGGCAGGTGCCATATGCAGGACAGATATCCTGGTGCTCTTTTACCTCCATCGCTTTCAATTGGAAATCGGTCCAGGAATCCAGGCCAAGGTCCTGAACAAGGCAATTGTGCTGACCTGAAGAAAGCAACAACTCGAGGTTAATTCGCCTGGCCTGGATAACTCGAGGGCTTTCAGTCCTGACCACCATCTTGTGTGCTGCAGGTGCTGCACAAGAAGCCACAAGGGCCCTCGCACCTTCTACCTCTACCAAACAGATCCTACATGCGCCCGTAGGTGATGCCGCCTTTAAATAGCAAAGAGTGGGAATATCAATCCCATCTCGCTGCGCCACTTGAAGAATAGTTTCACCTGTCGTGAAGGAAAGCTCTTGTCCATCAATGGTGATTATGTTTTCAGCGCCCATCTCTACTCCTGATTTACCTTTTGATCTTAAGGTTGATGTTAATAGTGAATAATTTCTCAAGCGGAGCCGAATATAACAGAAAAGAAATATTTTTCAAGAGTTTTTTTGTAATATTTTGGGGGTGGGAAAGTGATAGAAGAGCTTGACAAAATTTAAATTGAGGTGATAGAATTATAGTTTATCCCAAAACTTTTGCCAATCTACCTTGCACCAACGGAGAACTCTTCCGTACCAGGTTTAATACACCTGGGAACTTCTGTCCCCTTTCGGGGCACCGTCAGACCGCTTCGGGAGGTACGGCGTGTGCCCTTCACCTGGAATTCTGATTTCCGGACTAATTCAAGCCTTAAGGGCTTATCGGCCGGAGACCAATTATGGCAAGGTCCACCTTTTGATTTGAGCAGTGTAATAGTATGGAAAAAAAGAAGAAAAAAGGGAAGATATCATTAGACAGTGAGTCATGTAAGGCATGCTACTTGTGTATCTCGGTCTGCCCCCAGAAATTGATCTCGATCTCTGATGTACTGAACCAAAAAGGCTACTACCCTGCCCAGTTCACGGAAAGAGAGGCCATAGAAAATGATCGCAAATGCACCGGCTGCGCTACATGTGCACTTGTCTGCCCTGACATTGCAATAGAGGTCTATCGTGAGTGAGAAACAATTGATGAGTGGAAGCCACGTGATCGGAGAAGCGGCAACACTTGCCGGTTGTCGATTCTATGCCGGCTATCCCATTACCCCCCAAAATGAGCTGACGGAATATATGGCCGGTGCCATGGCAAGGCTTGAGGACGGCAACTTCATTCAGGCAGAGAGTGAACTGGCCGCCATTAACATGGTGATCGGCGCATCAATGGCAGGAGCCAGGGCCATGACCAGCTCTTCGAGTCCGGGGATTAGCTTAAAGCAGGAGGGCATCTCGTTTATGGCAGCCCAGGAACTTCCCGGGGTGATCGTCAACACCATGCGGGGAGGTCCTGGTTTGGGAAATATTGCTCCTGCCCAAGGCGATTACTTTCAGGCTACCAGGGGAGGCGGCCACGGCGATTACCGGAC
>DATKYC010000372.1:0-2433 GCA_035528695.1 Acidobacteriota bacterium
GCAAAATCACGCACGCTGTGGTGTGAATGGTGATGCCGCACTGCGGCATTTTCCCACGTCTGAGGGGGAATAAGAGCGTTACTCGCCATTTTGTCGGCTTCCTCTTCAAACTCATCTCCCCTGAAATCCAGGTCATCGAAAAAACAATCTTTATTGCCATTCTCAAGGTGTAAGGCAATATGCGCCAACTCATGGCATAAACAAAACCAGAAGTTATCGAGCCTATCGTACCGAAGAGTTAATGCAACCACCGGCGTTCCATCGGGTAGGAGCATTGCAGCGCCATCAAGGTAGGTTTTGGGGAGATGTCGCAAGATAACCATCGGAATACCACTCTTTTCGAGGAATTCTAGAGCAAGCCTTGGTCCCTGCTCAAAGTAACTCAGCCTCACAACTTCACGAAGGAAATCCTGTGTCACTGTGCCATGCACATACTTGACTGGTATCGGACCGGCGAGCGCAATGTGCAAAACCTTCGCTTGCCAAGCCAAAAGCGCATAGTTGTCCATAGAGGAAGCACTGCGAACATTCTGGCGGCAAAGGGCCTGTCCGATCTCACCCGGTTTCATATGGCTGAAAAAAGCTGGAACCAATTCCTCGGCATGCTCTTTAGCTTCAGTTGGGGAGCCCCGAAAATTTTGAAACCATTGGCGCTTGGCCATTTCGTTGATCGGCAACTTATTCCAATCAATTTCAAGGGCTTCAGCTGATATTGACGCCCCCTCCTCCCGAAGCAAAACTTCCGCGGGAATTCCAAGTTCCTTGTTGAGAGCTCGAATCATCTTAAGAGACAAAGGGCGTTTTCCTCTGAGCACTTCAGAGACCTTACTTCGGCTTCCTATATAGGGGATTAGATCCCTATGGGTAAGCCCCTGCTGTTCCATGCGGAATCTTATAGCCTCTATTGGTTCGGGCATTTCCAGAGGAAAACACTCCTCCTCATATTTAGAGACAAGGAAGGTTAGAAGCTCGAGCCGATCACCATCCTCAGTCCCAAGAGGAGGATCCCAATCGATCAAGGTCTCAACTTCCCTCAAGGCTTTCTCATATTCAACATCAGTCTTTATTACCTTGATCACTTTTTGACCCCCTAGAATTTTTGTTTGTCGTACTCGGCATGCGTGCCAACCCATTTAATTAGCACTGTCTTTGTTTTGTAAGCAATTTTGGCTACAAGTCTATATTTGTTTCCTTTGATGTTAAATATAACAGTATTGTCACCAATAAACCGTGCTGAACTATATCTTTCCTTTATGTCTTGCGGTGTTTTCCAAACAGAACTGCGAGCCTCACTATACCAGCTTAGGAGCGCCTGCCTGACGTCAGCATGTTTTTTCACGTAATCAACAATGACCTTGCGAGAGATAACTTTCATACGAGCATGACTCCACTATAATGACCCCCTAACACATTGTCAAGAAGAAAGTTCCCTTTTTGGGAATATTTTTATTGAGATCATTTAAGGGAACATTGTGATCATTTACCTCTAAAAATCCGATCCAGTCTACTGTCATCGTGATGGCACCGAAATCTTCCTCCACCCTGCCCTTCAGGATATAGGGACGTATGGCGTTCAGCATGTGGCAGAACCGATTGTACACCTTGGGAAAGAATACCGTTTCATAAATACCGGTGGGATCCTCAAAAGAGATAAATTTCATAGCCTCGCCCTCTCTGGTATGCACCGTCTTGCCGGTCACCAGCCACCCAATGGTGGCAACCTGTTTCCCTACCATAGCATGAAGGTCCCTGGCGCGGGTGTACTCAAGGCCTTTGAGGGTATTACGATAAAGCTCAAGAGGATGAACCGAGATAATAAAGCCCAGGGTCTCAGATTCATGTTTTAGCATGAGGCTCCAGGGGTAAGGGCCGGTGCCGTGGGGAGAGTGGTCTAATGGCCCAGGCGTTTGTGAACCATCAAACAGGCCACAGGCCTTGTCCTCTTCTTTCTGATCGTAAAACCGGAGGGCCTTCCACATAAGGCCTGGCCTGGTGGTGCCTCGGGCAATAGCGTCGAGACAGCCCGCCTTGATCAAGATCCTCACATCCTGAAGATGGATATAAGACCCCGTTCGGCCCAAGAAATCCTCAAGAGAGATGAAAGGGCCGTTTTTGGTACGCTCGTGTATGATGGCCTCCTTCGCCTCCTGGGACAAATCTTTTAACTGCATGAGGCCGACCCGAATCTCTCTCTGCTTGCCGGTATACTTGAGTTCACTCCGGTTTATATCCGGAGGCAGGATTGTGAGGCCCATCCGTCTCGCCTCTGAGAGATAGCCGAAGGTGGAGTAATAGCCCCCGCCGTTTGAAATGACTGAGGCCATAAACTCTGCCGGATAGTGGGCCCTTAGATATGCTGATTTATACGCCACCAGGGTGTAGCTGGCAGAATGGGGCTTACAAAAGCTGTAGCCGTCAAAGCCCATCATCATC
>DATKYC010000373.1:0-4814 GCA_035528695.1 Acidobacteriota bacterium
CTTAGCCGGATAAAAGAAGGTCTTGGCAGGGGAGGGGCCTCAGAGAGGACGGCGGCAATAGCCCTGGAAATGATGAGGGCATGATGGGAGATGAGGTGAATACCAATGGCGAGAACCATCCTGGTCGTAGATGATGAGGCAAGTATCCTTAAGTCCCTGGAAGGTATTCTTTCGGACGAAGGGTTCGAGGTGATTTGTGCAGAGAACGGGGCTGAGGCCCTTGAAGTTGTCGAGGAAGTGATACCCGATCTGGTCCTGCTGGATATATGGATGTCCGGTATGGATGGGATTGAGACCCTTGTAAAGATTAAGGAGACCTACCCAAACCTTCAAGTGGTGATGATGTCAGGGCATGGCACCATAGAGACAGCGGTAAGGGCTACGAAGTTTGGTGCATATGATTTCATCGAAAAACCCCTCTCCCTTGAGAAACTTCTCTTATCAGTCAATAACGCACTCGATCATTATCGTCTCGAGGAGGAGATAAGCCTCCTCAAAGAAAAAGAGAAAAAGTATCATATCACCGGTCACAGCGAGGCGATTTTACAGCTAAGAGAGCAGTTCAGGATCGTGGCTCCAACAAATGCCTGGGTCCTTATCTCCGGCGAGAACGGTACTGGAAAGGAGCTTGTAGCGCATACCATACATCGACTAAGCCGCCGGAGCCATAAGCCGATGGTGGAGGTAAACTGTGCTGCAATCCCGGAGGAATTGATCGAGAGCGAGCTCTTCGGGCACGAGAAGGGCGCCTTTACCGGTGCCACCACCATGAGGAAGGGTAAATTTGATCTTGCACATGAGGGGACAATTTTCCTGGATGAAATCGGCGATATGAGTCTGAAGGCCCAATCCAAGACACTCAGGATTTTGCAGGAGCAGAAGTTTGAGCGGGTGGGAGGTACAAGGACCATCAAAATTGATGTGCGGGTAATTGCAGCCACGAACAAGGACCTGGAAGCTGAAATAGAAAAGGGCGCTTTCAGGGATGATCTCTACTTTCGCTTGAATGTCATCCCCATCAGGGTGCCACCTCTCAGAGAGCGTGCGGATGACTTTTCTGAACTGGTAAATGAATTCATTGGGGAATTTTCTCTGAGCACGAACATTGAACCAAAGGAGCTCTCCGAAGAAGCGCTCAGTGTCTTGCAGAAATATGAATGGCCTGGAAATGTGCGGGAGCTCAAGAACCTGGTGGAAAGGCTCATGATCATGATCCGGGACAAGGTGATTCAGGCCAAGGACATACCCTCCCCTTATAACAGGTCTGCGGAGGTGAAAGGAGGTTTTGAAACGGCCTTTGCCTTTGATTCATTCAGGGAGGCGAGAAGCGAATTTGAAAAGATATTTATCGAGAGCAAGTTGCGGGAGTTTAATGGAAACATCTCCCAGACAGCGGATGCTATCGGTATAGAACGGAGCAACCTTCACAAGAAGATCAAGGCCTACGGCCTCGATGGGTTCAAGCCCTTATAATCTCTCCTATTTTTTTCCACAGCTCATCCCTCCCCTGTCTGGTTCTTGAAGAAAAGACCGTAGGGGCCTGAGTGAGCATTTCCCCAACCTGTTCTCCGATTATCCGGGCCCGCCTTATAGTTTCCTGCCGTGAAACCTTATCAGCCTTTGTCAGCACGAGGATCGCAGGGATGTTGAAATGTCTCAGCCACTCGAGGAGTTGAGTGTCTCCGGGGGTCAGGTCTCTTCTTATGTCAAGTATCGTTACCACGGCCTTCAGGTTTGGGCGTTTACCGAGGTAGGTTTCCACCATATGCTGCCATGATTTTCTGACATTGAGGGGCACCTTTGCAAACCCGTATCCCGGCAAGTCGACCATGTACATAAGATCGCCCACACGGAAGAAGTTGATGGACTGGGTTCTTCCTGGCGTAGAACTCGTCTTGGCGAGGTTTTTCCTGTTGACAAGGGCATTTATTAGCGAGGACTTGCCCACGTTGGATCTACCGGCAAAAGCGACTTCGGGTCTGTCCGGCGGTGGGTACTGCGTTTCGCGGAAGGCACTTGTGAGGAATTCGACGTCCATCTCAAGGCTCATCAAATCGCCAATAAGAAGTCTTCCAGGCGGTTGAGTCCCTCTTTTATATTTTCAAGGGAATTTGCATAGGAAAATCTGAGGTAGCCTTCGGCGTTCTGCCCGAAATCTATGCCCGGGCTTACGCCGACGTTTGCCTTTTCCAGGATCTCAAAGGCAAGTTCATAAGAGTTCCTACCAAGGTGTTTGGCATTGACCAGCATGTAGAAGGCACCGGCAGGTTCCACAGGGAGGCCAAATCCGAGGTCGCGCAACCGCTGAATCATGTATCTGCGTCGCTCATCATATATTTTTTTCATCCGTTCCACATCAGCTCCGGCCTTTGTGAGAGCTGCCAGACCGGCCCACTGGGAAATGCTGCCGGCTGAAATGAAGAAGTTCTGCTGTACCTTCTGAATAGGCCGGACAAAACGAGGCGGCGAGATGAGATAGCCCAGGCGCCAACCTGTCATGGCGTAAAGCTTGCTGAAACCGTTAAGGACAAAGGCATTATCGGTAAACTCCAGGATCGAATGCTCCTTTTCTCCATAAACCAGCCCATGATAGATCTCATCAGAGATTACCGTGAGGCCCAATTCCGCGATCTTTTCCATCCGTTCCCTGGAGAGCAGGTTCCCGGTCGGATTGGAAGGGGAGTTTATTATGATGGCTTTTGTCCTTGGGCCTATCTTTTTCTTAATCTCCTCAGGACGGAGTTGAAAGCCGTCTTCTTCGTACACTCTAACAAAGACAGGGTTAGCCTCCAGAAAGTTTGCGAAGTTTGGATAGCACGGGTAGTGGGGGTCGGAAATAATGATTTCGTCCCCGACCTCTAAGAGGGCGGAACAGATCATGAAAAGGCCTGGTGACGTGCCGGAAGTGACTACTATCTGCCCGGGATCGATATGAACTCCGTAGTTCGTGCGATAGTGAAGGGAGATTGACTCCCGGAGTTCAAGAATTCCAAGACTATGGGTGTAATGGGTTTCACCTTTGTCTGCAGCTTCCCTCGCTGCGTCGCAGATACACTTGGGGGTCGGAAAATCGGGCTCGCCTATCTCTAAGTGAATAATATGCCGCCCTTGTCTCTCGAGCTCGTGAGCCTTTTCCAGGACATCCATTACAATGAAGGGCGGAATCTCCTGCGCCCGCTTGCTGGGCATATTCATATCAGCAAACTCTCTATGCTCAAATAACCTTGTGCAGGGGGTATTCTATGATCCCTTCGGCACCGGCATCTATCAATCTGGGGATTAGGTCCCGGACCAGGTTTACATCAACCACCACCTCCAATGAAACCCAATTAGAGTTATAGAGACCCGCAACTGTTGGGGCATTCAGGCTCGGAAGGATGTTAATCACCTCTTCAATGTTTTCTAGGGGCAGATTCATTTTCAGGCCCACCATATTTTCCGCCTTGAGGGCCCCTTTGAGGAGCAGGGCAACCTGCTCGATTTTGGTCCGCTTCCATGGATCCTTGTATGCCTCTTTATTGGCGATCAGCTGGGTATTTGTCTCCAGAAGTTCGTATATGATCTTGAGGCCGTGCGCCTTTATGGTGTTTCCGGTTTCAGTTACCTCAACTATTGCATCAGCCAGACCTGACACCACCTTTGCTTCCGTGGCGCCCCATGAAAACTCAACATCCACTTCAATATTCTTCTCTTTAAAAAATCTCTTGGTGAAATTTACAAGTTCGGTCGCAATTTTTTTACCCTGAAGCTCTTCGAGTCGTTCAATCTTGGAGTCGGACGGGACTGCAAGGACCCATCTCGCCGGTTTTTGACTTGTCTTGGAATAGACCAGATTATCAACCACCACTACATCCGATTCATTTTCTTCGATCCAGTCCTTGCCGGTAAGACCTGCGTCTATTGTGCCCTTTTCAACATACCGTGACATCTCTTGGGCCCGGCAGATGATACATTCCATTTCATTGTCGTTGATGTCCGGAAAATAGTTCCGGTCATTGATATTTATCTTCCATCCAGATTTTTCAAAGAGATTGAGTGTCGCCTGTTGAAGACTCCCTTTAGGGATTCCGAATTTCAATTTTTTCATTTTTTATACACCTTCTGAGGATCAAAGATTCTTTCTTCCGTGACAATGACATTGCCTTCACGGTCTACTTTCTTGTGAAAACAGGCTTCATACCCCAGGTGGCATGCAGCTCCGCCCACCTGTTCAACCTTATATAGCACGGTGTCGTTGTCGCAGTCCGTATGGATCTCCTTGATCTTCTGGACATGACCGGATGTCTCGCCTTTGTGCCATAGTTCTCGGCGCGAGCGACTCCAGTAATGGGCCTCACCCGTCTCAAGGGTCTTTTTCCAGGAAGCCTCGCTGCTGTAAGCAAGCATCAAGACCTTCCCTGACTTGTAATCCTGAACAATGGTGGGAATCAGTCCATTTCCTTTTGTGAAGTCAAGCTCGACCATGGTACTAACCCCTTCATCAGTAAAACTCAAAGTTTTGTAACACGTTAGCTCTTGTCAATTTTACAGAGTTGGTTCATGGTTCCATTTCCTCCGGTCCAAGTCTCACGGCCTGGTCATTTCATGAAGTTACCCAACGAGCCTGTCGAAAAAGTCCCCTCGATGCATTTTAGACTTTTTTCAGGGGTCGTTTTACCCTTCCCCCCGTGAAGATCGTCGATCGTGAGCCATTCTACGAAGCTGCTTTTTGTTCATATAACATCAAATTTCTCTCTCGATACTTTTTCGACAGGCTCAACGGGTGATGCCTCCCCCCTCCCTGTTCCCCTCGCATTCGCTCGGGGCCAGGGGGT